>RZZR01000194.1 GCA_009929795.1 Deltaproteobacteria bacterium
ATGGCGTAGGCCCCGTTTCCGAAGTTCTCCTGGCCGAAAATGGCCCGGTACGCAGTCTGGCCGCTCTCCCAATCAAGCCCGGTTACTTCCCAGCCATCCTGGTCCGTGTAGCCGTTGACCAAGGCCAGGCCGGCCGATTCGCTGTGGATGGGGACCATGCTCGTGGAGGATACATCGGAGCGGGCCCATACGGAGCGCCATGCATCGGCATCCCTGTCCCATTCGAAGCGTTCGGCCCCATAGCTGGTCGGATAGGCCGGGCCCATGAGGCTGACCTGAAGGATCTTGTTCTGGTTCTGCAACTCCGGGCTGACGACCTGGGGGATGTTGTTGACCACGAAGGCCCCCCGGCCGGAAACCACGACCGATTGCTCGGACTGGATCCAATCCGGCAGGTCCGTGAATCCGCAGGTCACCTGGATCTGGTCGGCGATCCGCCGCGAGGCCGTGCCGGGCTTCTGCTCGAATCCTTCGGGAATGTCGTCCCTCCAGAAGGCCACAAGCTTCATCCTCTGGGCCCCGTCGGTGATGACCACCAGTCTGTCTTCATTGTCCCCGAAGCCCATGAGTGTGGGCGTGGAACCGGTGCCGATCCCGACCTTGATGATCGGCGGTTGAGTGGACGTGTCGTAGGGACTGGACCAAGCCCCATCGGCCGCGGAATCCGAAATCGAGGAGCCTGTCCAGACAAGCTTGCGCATGACCCGGTCACTGGCCACGTAGATCCCATTCTTTTCGTCCACGGCAATGGAATTACTGCAAAACTCGTTGTCGGCAAAACGGTAGAACTTGGCGCTTGTAGTCTCAAGCTCCCGGTTGATGATGCCCACGCCATTGCTGAAGCCCAGGATTAGATACCCATCGTAGGTCATGCAGACACTTGTGATCCTGGCATTGGCCGGTGGAGCCGGGTCCTGGCCCTGGATGGCGTTGATGACGTCTTTCAAGATACGCTTTAGCGTGATGCCGGCCGAAGGATTGGCCGGGTCGATCAAGGTGAACACGCACAATGCATTCCCATAGTTGGCGTACAGCAGGTTGTCCTTGTCCACGACCGAATAGATGCCGTTTCCGAATCTGAGGGCGTAATTCGCGCCCATCATCGTTTTCAGTTCCGCGTCCATCTGATCGACAGTCATACCCTTGGCCGAGGACTGGGCAAAGGCCAGCATATCCTCGTCGGCAATGACCGGAAAAGCGTTGTCCGTGGCATTGGCCAAGGCCTGAAAGACCGCCTGGACCTCGAACGAGCCGGAGCCGGTCTGCACATAGCTCACCCGGTCGCTACCCGCGGCCCACATGGAGTTCTTGTCCGTGGAGGCCAGGGTGATGATGTTCACCGGTCCGCCATAGACCATGGGCTTGTCCTCCAGCTTGACCTGGGAAATGGACCGCTCAGGCCCATAAGGGGTCGAGTCGCTCTGAGAGGAATCGAAATGGGTGATGGCGTACAATTCGGCAGCCAGATAGGGGTTGGGCTTGGCCTTTTTAGTCGAATCGTCCGAATCGTCGGAACTGCATGAGGCCATGAAAAGCAAAGGCAACATGATCGTGGCGGCAATCCAGGCAACGAATCTTTTTTTCTCAACGTACGGCAATACGCTCATGGCCTACCTCCTGTGGTAGCACGCAAACACATTTCCGGGCCGGTTCAAACACTCCGATCTTGATTCAAAAAATGTCATGTATTCTGTGATGATATGATGCTGTCTGTCTCCTTTGGATGCCGGGGTTTCAGGTTATGTCGGCCATGAACCGCCAAGGAGCTGTCCCTGCTGTTTGTCCAGCTCGGTCTGAAGCCAGGCGGCCTTGGCCACCAGTTCCGCATGGGACATGCCGTCCACTGACGCGTCCGGAAGCACATGTCCCGTTCGGTAGTCCAAAAGATTTTTTCTCTCAACCGGATCCGTGTTCAGGCAGTAGAGCTCCCATTCATCTGACTTCACTCCGTTCGGATCCGCGTAGCGGGCAATCTTCCAGTCTCCGGTGCATAGAGCGGCCACGTTGTTCGGTTGAAGCACCGGGCCTTCTTCTTCCACATACCCCTCGGCCTTGGCTTTCTTCACGTTGTCCAGAAACATATCGTATTTTTCCTGGGTTTCCGGATCGGGATCAGGGCCGATTTCGGTAATTGCATCGCTGGTGGCAAAGAGGACCCCGGGCCTCGGGCTCCCGTCCGGGCCGCAAATCGGCTCACTTGTCTCGCCCTTGATATGGGCGGACAGATCGGCACCCACAAAGGGCTGCACGACCCGGCCGAGGATTTTTTCCAGGCCCAGGCGGATGCTCGTCTGATCGAACCCGGCCAGACCGAGGACCGTGGGCGCGAAATCAATGGAACTCGTGGGCTGGACGATATCGCGCATGGAACCGGCCTCGGGATTGACCAGGGGCGAGGACACGACCATGGGCACGTGGATGGCCTCCTCGTAGGCGTTGTGCCACTTCTGAATCATGCCTCCGTGGGCTCCGCCCATCTCTCCGTGGTCGGAGAGAAAAATGATGATCGTATTGCCGGTCAGTCCATTCTCGTCCAGGGTCTGAAGCATCTTTCTCAGTTGGAGATCGGCCAGGTACATGCAGTAGAAATAGAACTGATCGAAGGCCAGGGACCAGTCCCGGGCCTCGTCCCCCTGCATTTGAAAAGGATAGGGCGAAGGCAGCTTGTTGTAGTTGTACACAGCATCGAAGGCCAGGCCGTATTTGAGGGAATAGTCCTTCTGACAACGGGGCTTGTCGGCCAGGGTTTCATCGTAGGTCGAGGGCAGGGTGCAGTTGTCTTGGGGGAATCCGTCCGGGTTCAGGGGCACAGTGAGCGAGTCGGGATTGGGGAGACTGGCCTGCCCTTGGATGGGATTGGGCGGCGGCGGCGGATACTTGGTCCAGGGAACCACGCCCTGATCCTGGGGCTTCTGCCAGGACACCGGCCAAGCCCCCACGTCATGAGGATTGACCAGGGAGCCCACGGCAAACCACGGACGGCTCGAGGTTTTGCCCTCGCCGCCCAGGAACTCCTCCACGCTCTCCACGAAGCCCACGTCACGATACACTCCCAGATTGTAGGGATCCGATCCATGGGGCTCGGGGGAGGATTTCTCCCAGTCGGCAAAGCCCCAGGGCTCCAGATAGTCCGGGGCCTTGGGGTCGGAGACATGCCATTTGCCGAAATAATGGGTGGAATACCCGCAAGCGCGCATCCAGTCGCCAATGGTCGGCGGTCCTTCCGGATCCAGCCAATTCACGGTTTCAGCCGATTTGAACAGGCCGTCGGTCTGGGTCACCCCGGTGGTGTAGGACCCGGTCATGATGCAGGTCCGACTGGGCACGCAGGCCGAGGAGGCCGTGTAGTGGGTCCGCATGATGACCGCGTTCTGCCGCAGGCGCATGAAGCCGGGAAAGAAATTGGTGTAGGGGTTGCCCGCGGACAAGGGCCGAAAGCCCAGAATCTCCTTCATGCCGTCAAGCAGGCCCTCGTTGGGCTTGTAGCCCGCAGGGGGCATCTGCTGCTGGTCGGTCATGAGGAGCAGGATGTTGGGCCGGGACGTGTCGTCGCTGCTTCCCGTGCAGCCCGTGGTCGTGGCCATGCCGGCCATCATGGCCACGGCCGAGATCTGGGCCGATTTTTCGATGAACTCGCGTCTGGTCAGCTTCATTGGATCACTCCTTATTTCTTGCCGTGGACGAGGTCGAGGAGGTGTTTGATGCGCTCAGCCCAATAGCTGAAGGCCTCCTCCGTGCTGCCCCATTTGCTGAAACGATCCTCGAACTCGGCCTTTTTCTCATCCTGGGCCGCGGCGATGACTTCGTTGGTCATGGAGTCCAGGGCCATGACTTCGACCTTGGT
>RZZR01000195.1 GCA_009929795.1 Deltaproteobacteria bacterium
GGCCGCAGGGTTCAGGGGCCGTACGGTGGAACTGGCCCTGGCCGGGGCATTGTTCCACGACGTGGGCCGGTTTGAGCAGTATGCCGTCTTCAAGACCTACAGCGACAGGAAATCCCTGGATCACGGGGATCTCGGGGCCGAAGTCCTCGCCCGTCCCGAGAACGCCGACTTGACTGAAGGCCTGGACGTCGCCTTTCGGGCCGATCTTCGCAAGGTGGTTGGCCTGCATAACAAGCGTCTGGTCCCGGACGGACTGGAACCGGACACGGACGCGGCCCTTCGTGTCGTCCGGGACGCCGACAAACTGGACATCGTTGCCGTGATGATCGAGCACCTACGCCCCGGGGCTCCGTATAATCCGGTGGTCTGCCTTCATCTCGATCCCGACCCAACGTCCTACACCCCAGCTGTTCTGGCGCAGGTTCTTGAAGGCCGGGACGTACGCTACCAGGATATGCGCTGGACCAACGATTTCAGGCTTCTGCTCTGTTCCTGGGCCGGAGCATTGACCTTTCCGGCCAGTCGGAAAAGGTACGCCGAGCGGAAATTTTCGGAGAGCCTCTTGGTCGGCCTGCCCGCGAGGAAGGAGTTCCAAGCCCTGAGGGAGTGGATAGCCAGAACCCTCTGTCAAAACAGTGTCGAATCGGGAGGGCATCATGTCCGCCATTCCTGATAGCGTTGAGCTGACAAGGGTCCTGGTGGCCATGGATACCGTCAATCCGCCGGGAAACGAGGAGTGCGTAGCCCGGGTTTTGGCCGAACTCCTGCAGTCGGCAGGGTTCGATGTTCTTCTGGACGAGTTCGCCCCGGGGCGGTCCAATGTCATGGCCCGGAAAGGCGGCGGAGAAGGGACCCTCCTTTTCAGCGGCCACATGGACACAGTTCCGTTCGGGTCCGCTCCCTGGTCTTTTGATCCCTTGAGCGGGGAAATCGTTGACGGTCGGATGTTCGGCCGGGGCACAAGTGACATGAAATCGGGATTGGCGGCCATGGTCTGCGCGGCCATGCGGGCTGCCTCGGCCTTCGGCCCCAATGGGCCGAGCCTCCAACTGGCCCTGACAGCGGCCGAGGAGACCGGGTGCAAAGGGGTCGCGGCTCTCCGGGATCGCGGGCTTCTGTGTCCGGTTAGGGCCGTACTCATCGCCGAACCGACGTCGAACAGGCCTCGCTTGGGCCACAAGGGAGTCCTCTGGCTGAAGGCCGGAACAAAGGGCCGAACGGCTCACGCCTCGAGTCCCGAACTCGGAGACAACGCCCTGCTAAAGGCCCTGGACCTTGCGGAGCGTCTGCGCTCTTTTCCCTTCGATGGTCAGTCCCATCCCGTTTTGGGCGAGCCGAGCCTGGCACTGACCACATTTCAGGCCGGAGCCAGCTTGAACTGTATTCCGGACCGGGCCGAGATCGGCCTGGATATCCGGACTATTCCGGGCTTGGTCCATGTCGAACTGTTGGGCCGGCTGCGGCAGACCCTGGGCCCGGAGTTGGAGGCACTGGAGGTCTTGGACGATCAGCAGGGGATCTGGACCGAACCTGATGACCCATGGGCTTTGCGGGTTTTCGAGGTTGTGGAGGGGGTGACCGGCAAGCCCTGCCGGGTGGAGGGCATCCGCTATTTCACCGACGGGAGCACCCTTTGGGAGGCCTGCGGACAACCGGCAACGGTCATCCTCGGCCCTGGCGAGGAAGGGCAGGCTCACATGACCGACGAGTTTTGCCCGGTGGAGAACATCCGTCAAGCCGAGGAGATTTTCACCCGGCTGGCCCTGGGTTGGGCGAACGGGAACTGAAGGGTTTCAGGCCGGTTTCGAGCCGTTTTCTGTCGTCAGCAGAAGATGGAGGCCGTCCAGAAGGCGCAGAAGATCTCCGTAAATCCCCCCGTACCCCGGGAAGCATCCAAACAATCGTTCCCGCTCGTTCTGGACGGCGGCCGAAGCGCTGCGTTCCGGCGACGATGGCCCTGCAGCCAGGCTGAGCCGCTCCAGGGCCAGGTATCGGGCGCAGGCAGGCTGGAATTCCGTCATCAGATTCAGGAATTCGTCTCGGGAAGAGGTCCAGTAGGCGAGAGCTGCCGGGCCAGGTTCCCGGGCCATGGCCAGCCGGTTCATGACCCAGAGGGCGGTCAAGGCCGATCCGGGAATTCCCCGTCTCCAGTTCAAAAGCCAAGGACGCCTCCAGCGCAAAAGAAACTGGTCCCGCCCGAAATCCACAAGGGTATCGAGAAGGATTCGTCCCTGCTCCAAGGCTGGGTCAGGCCAGAGGACCGGGGTCAGATCAGGCCGCCATTCGGGCAGGGCCGGACCTGGCGTGAGACCCGTCCAGTCGGCCAGCAGATCCGAGAGCAGGGCGTTGGCCTGGGGCGAGGCAGGGGTCTCCAGATGGGGGTAGCTCAGGACGTAGAGGCCCCGGCCGAAACGGCCTCGGATCACGCAGGGCTCTCCAACCAGCATAGCGGGGTCCATATTGATGCCGTACAGGGCCTCCCAGGCCGGCAGGTCTTTTTGGTCGATGCGGTCGGTCCAGACGTCGGCGGCCATGAAGTCGTTTTCCGGCGTTTCGTAGACGGCTAGGACCTCCACCGGGAATTCCGGCTTGGGGGCGAACTGGGAAGGCCACCAGACCGGGAGGGAGAGCGTGGCCTCTCCGGGAGAGCTCGGCCCGTTGGGCAAAATCCGGCAGAGGACATGGCCGCTGAAGTTGGGCAATCGTTCGGCCATGGCTCTGCGGCCCCAGGGACAGAGGTCCAGGCCCCTGCTCCGGGAGATCGATGACAGGGCCAGTCCGGCCCCTCCGCAAAATCCAAGATATTTCCCTCCGGAGTCTACGTACCGGCGGATAGCCTTTCGGCCTTCCTGGCCCAGGCTTCTGGCCTTGAGGGCGGCCCAACCCCCGGGAACGATCAAGACTCGGGGTCGAGCCCGGTCCAGGATTCCCTCGGCCACCTGGGCCGCGGTCACGAAGGCCGCCGGCCACTTCCAGTATTCGGCGGCATGTCTGAGCATGAGCCCCCAGAGGTGGGATTCGTCCCAAAGGATATGAATGAGGGCTGGTTCAAAGTCGGGCATGGGGCTATGGTATAGATTCGCCGGACACCGGGCAAGCCGGGCTTGATTTTTGGACCCGGTGCCAATAGTTCAGGGCTCTTGGTCTTTTGGTCCTTTCTTTTCTTCATCCTTCAACCCAGATCAGCACGGAGTACGGCGAGTCATGTCCGACCACAACCTGCCCAAGGGCTATGAGCCCAGGGAAGTCGAAGACCGATGGCGAGAGCATTGGGAGACGAACGAGACGTTCACACCCAGGGCCGACGGCCCCGGGGAGTCCTACAGCATCGTCATCCCGCCGCCCAACGTGACCGGCTCCCTGCATATGGGCCATGCCCTGAATCTGACCCTGCAGGATATCCTCTGCCGCCATCACCGCCAGCTGGGGCGCAAGGTCCTCTGGGTTCCGGGCACGGACCACGCCGGCATCGCCACCCAGAACGTGGTCGAGCGGACTCTTGCCGCCGAAGGCAAGACCCGCGACGAACTGGGTCGCGAAGCCTTCATCGACCGGGTCTGGGTCTGGAAGGAGGAGTACGGCAACAAGATACTCAATCAGGTCCGGCGGATGGGGGCCTCGGTGGATTGGACCAGACTGCGGTTCACCATGGACGAGGGCTTGTCCCGGGCCGTGAGGGAAGTGTTTGTCCGCCTCTTTGACGAGGGTCTCATCTATCGGGGTGATTACATCATCAACTGGTGCCCGCGTTGCCACACGGCCCTGGCCGACCTGGAAGTGGAGCACGAGGAGGCCGACGACGGGCTGTTCGAGATCGCCTACCCGCTGG
>RZZR01000196.1 GCA_009929795.1 Deltaproteobacteria bacterium
TCGAAATATCTATTGGCCATGACCACAATTCAAAATCAGTTGAGAGACATGTCGATGAAAAGGTTATGCTGGTCCGCTTTAGTCCTCTTTTTGTTGACTGGATGCACGGCGAATGACTGGAGAACGGCGAGCAGGGATCCGGCCGGCATCGCACCGGACCCGGCGTCGACGCCCGAGGCCGTGGTTCAGGTCTATGCCGCTTCCACGTGGGGATGGCGAGGTTGGTTTGCGGTTCACACCTGGATCGCGGCAAAAAAGACCGGCGAAGACAGCTATACCGTTTATGAAGTTGTGGGATGGCGGAAAAAAAGGGGGTTGCCGGTCGTACGCATAGAACGCGACGCGCCTGACCGCTATTGGTTTGGTGAACGCCCTGAACTCCTGGCCGACAAAAGGGGGCCTGGTGTCGACGTGTTCATAGACAAAATCGACGCTGCGGCACGATCCTACCCTTGGAACGACATGTATAAAGCCTTCCCCGGGCCGAACAGCAATACCTTCACGGCCTGGGTCATCAAGCAAATCCCGGAACTCGAAGTCAAACTTCCATTTTCAGCCATTGGAAGCGGATACCGGGGCTGACACGGGCCGGGCCTGCGCCACGCCCTTTTCTCACTGCTCCCTGGCCCGCCGAACGGTCACCGATTCCCCGCCAACGCCCCAGTTGTCGGTTTCGACCTCATCGATGACCACTACCGTCGTGGCCGGGTTCTTGCCCAGGACCCGACGGAGCAGGTCGGTCACGCCTTCGATCAGGGCCGCCTTCTGCTCGGCCGTGGCCCCTTCCCTGGTGATCTTGATATTCACGTATGGCATGTTCGCTCCTTGAATTTACGACTCGCTCTCTTTGCCCGTGTCACCTTTCCTCGTCCAGCACCCGACGAACCGTGGCCGCCAGGTCCGCTATCCTGTAGGGCTTGGGGAGGTACCCCCTGGCTCCCGAGGCCCGGGCCTCCTCGGCATGTTCCCCTCCGCCGTAGCCGGTGGCGACGACCACCCGGACCTGGGGATTTATGCCCTTCAAGCGCTGAAGGCACTTGCCCCCGCCCATGCCGGGCATGTTCAGATCGAGGAGGATCAGGTCGATATCCCGACCATTTTGCTCGTAGACCCGAAGGGCCTCCTCGCCGCTGGCCACGACGACCACCTCGTACCCGAGAGACACCAGGCTCTCCCTGGTCAGGTCTCGAATCTCGGGCTCGTCGTCCACGACCAGAACGATCTCGCCCCTCCCTTCGGCCGAGGCGTCCCCCGGCTCGGTCGTTTCCAGTCCGTCGCCGGTCTCTTCCGATGGGAGAAGGATGGTGAACGTCGTGCCCCGGCCGGGAGCGCTTTCGCAGAGAATATACCCGCCGTGGGCCCTGACGATGCCGTAGACCGAGGCCAGGCCGAGGCCCGTGCCCTTGCCCACCTCCTTGGTGGTGAAGAAGGGATCGAAGACATGGTCCTGGATGTCCCGATCCATGCCGCAACCGGTGTCCGACACCGTGAGGCGCACGTGCGGTCCGGCCCCGGCCCCCGGATGGAGCCGGACGAACTCCTCGTCCAAAATCTCGTTGCCCGTCCCGATGGTCAACCTTCCGCCATCGGGCATGGCGTCCACGGAGTTGTTGGCCAGATTGAGCAGAACCTGCTCGATCTGGACCGGGTCGGCCTGCAGGAACCTCAAGTCCGGGTCGAGATCGAGTTTCAGGGAAACCATCTTGGGGATGGTCCTTCCGAGCATCAGGGCCACATCCTCCACCTCGTGGTTCAGGTCGATCCGGACCTTACGCGATTCGGTCTTGCGACCGAAGACCAAAAGCTGCCGCACGAGCTGGGCGGCCCGGTCCATGGAGACGATCAGCTTTTGCAGTCTCGGAACGTCGGAATGGTTCTCGGCCTTGCCCTGGAGAAGGAGTTCGACGTTACCGCCCATGGCCTGCAGGAGGTTGTTGAAGTCGTGAGCCACGCCTCCGGCCAGAAGGCCCACAGCCTCCATCTTCTGGGCCTGGCTCAACTGGGCCTGGGCCTGGGCCTTCTGGGCCAGGATCCGGTTGGATTTGGCGGCGATTTCACGCAATTCGGCGATACGCAGACGATCCAGATCAATGGGCGCGATCTCTCCGCCCTCCTCGCTCGTAACCAGGGAATTGATCTCCCGGGAGAACCAGCCCATCAGCCGATGAAAAACAAACAGAATCAACGCCACGGCCGCTATCAAGGCCAGAACCGTGAACACGATCTTCTCCCGCAGTCTGTGCCCCATGTCGGCCTGCAACTCGGCCAGCCTCGCATCCAGATCCTCGAGATAGACTCCGCCCCCGAGGACCCAGCCCCAGCCGTCCACCGACCGGATGAAGCTCAGCTTCTTGGAGGGCATCCCGGTTCTCGGATCGGCTGACGCGTAGTATTCGAGAAAGCCCCCGCCCGGTTGACGGCCGGTGCGGTCAAGTTCCTGGACGATCTTCGTGCCTGCAGCGTCGAGAAGTTCCCATCGGTTCCGGCCGATGACATCCTCGTTAATGTGGTTCAGGCAGACGCCCTTCCGGTCGTGGTTGAAGATGTAGCCGACCTCACCGTAGCGGACCAGGGCGATCCGGCGGATCATCTCCTCTCTTGCCTCGGCATCCACGTCATCCAGATACTCGCCGACCCCGATCACCCAGCCAAGGGGCTCGAAAAGCTGGAGATAGGCGATTTTTTCCCGTCCCTGCGCCACATGTTCCCGTTCGTCCACATCCGGCTTGCTCCAATAGTAGCTGACAAAGCCGCCTTCCGGATGGGCCAGGGCCGTGGAGACAAAATTTTGGATGAGGAACTGCCCGTTGCTGTCCACGGACCCGGAATCGTCCGTGCCCACCGAAAAGGGCCTGAAAGGATGGGCGACGAGTCTGTGATTCGTGTCATGAATCCAGTAATAGCCCCGGCCGTCGAAAAACCGGAGGGGCATCAATGTGTTGATGATGAGTTTCTTGATCTCGTCTTCGCTTCGTCGGCCTTTTTCACTTTCATAGATGGCTGCAGCAGTGTCCACGGCCATGCGCACCTTGTCGACGATATTCTGCTTCAGCCTCGCCTCCACCCCGGCCTTGTGGAACTTGATGGTTTCGACGAGCTGATCAACGATGGTCCTCACCTCGGCCTTGCGCAGGGCCACGTAATCGTCGTGGACCTGCCGCATGGTCTCCAGATGATGACGGTACTCCCTGTTGATCAGGAAGGAACCGGTCACGATCCCGAAAATCAGCAGGACGGCGACGACTGTTCCCTGGAAAACTGTCCGGTAGCTGAAGATCATCGTGTCATGGCCCCGTCTTTGTTCGTGTCGCCCTTGCCCAGCGCCAGAAATCCCGCCCTCCCGGGCCTCACGCTCAGGGAAGATCCCGCATGCGAAGAGCAGGGACGGAATCATTCCTACATGCGATTTAGCTGCGGGGCAATAGCCGGGGGCGAAAACCGGGTGAAGCGAAGGGATACGGCTTGGGGTCAATGTTCCGACGCGGGCCGGATCGTCAGTTTTCCGGCCAGTTCAGGCTCTTCTTGACCCGGACGGAAATGGTCCGGACCCTCTCCATGGCCTCGTTCTCGTCGATGGTCGTCAGACGACGGTTGCGCATGACCACTTGGCCGTTGACGAGGACCGTGTCCACGTCCGCCCCGGAAACGGCATAGGCCAGGTGGGAATACTCGCTGAACATGGGCGTCAGGTGGGGCTTGTTCATATCGACGATACAGATGTCGGCCTTTTTGCCGGCCTCGAGGGAACCGATCTGCCCATCCAGGCCCAGGACCTTGGCCCCCTCGCAGGTGGCCATGCGGACCACGGTCCTGGCG
>RZZR01000197.1 GCA_009929795.1 Deltaproteobacteria bacterium
CCTCCCCCTGCCCGATTGCCCGGACACAGGCTGCACGGTCGAGCTCGACTGGCGCTTGTCCGCCGCGGGCTGGAGCACCGGCGACCATGACGAGCCCTCCCGACCGTCCTGGCTGGTCAATGATTCGTACTGGGTGCGGGCCGGGGATGTCATGCCTCGTCTGGGGTTCGACTCCGAACGTGTCATCAGGACGGCGGCGGATCGAACCCGGCTGGGCCTGAGTCCGGAATACGACCTGCCCGCGTACCGGGCCTGCCTGGCCAGGTCGGCGGCCGGACCGGCCGGGCAATGGAAGTGGCGGGTCGAGATGGAAGGCCGGACGGAAGCGGCCGACCATGGCCAGCTCGACGGCCTGCTCGACTTTGCCGCCCTGCATGCTCCCCAAGCCTACCAAACCCAGATTGACGGCGTGACCGTCATCCACGACCCAAGCCGCGGCCACGACGCACGAATCATCGCCGAGGATCTTTCAGCCATGCGCGACCGAGTCGCCCTTCGGCTGGGCAGGGCGCCGGTCATTGAGACCGTGGTTCAATGGCCGCGCGGTCTTCCGCCGGGCGGGGGCGACGCGGCCGTGGCCGGGACCATGCTCCTCCTGGCCGAGGAACCTCACTGGGACGTGGCCGACACGGGGACGGGCCGACTGGCCCGAAGGGCCGACATCGCAGCCGCCCTGGTCAGACGTCTGCTCAGCGACGCCGCCGATCTTCGCGAGGGCCGGGGAGAACACTTGATCGGCGAGGGCCTGCCGGGGGCCGTCGGCCTGTCGTGCGTCGCCGAAACGGATGGGCCCCAAGCCCTGATCCCCCTGCTCTCGCGTGGGGCCCAGCGAACCACCAAGGCCCTGGCCGGGGCCTACAGCCCGGTCGGGCCGTTGGCCCTGGCCGTACGCCATGAATGGGCCGCCGACTATTCGTCCCTGGCGGCCTTGAGCCTGGTGTCCCGGCTGCGTCCCGAGGACCTCCGTGAGTTGACGGATTCCGTGCGCCGAACCGGCGACGTTGCGGCATCCATGGCTCGGATCTGCGGCCCGGAGGCTGCCGCGAACGGCCTCGGCCCACCCAATGCCGTGGATCTCCACGTCCAAGACGGCCAAATCACCGGCCAACGCTGGCAATGGCGCGACGGAGGCTGGCAGCTCCTTGACGGCCAGCCCTCGCCGTGCGGCCTCGAATTGCAGAACGGTCGTCTTGCCTGGGCGAGCCCGCCGACATCGACCACCAACGTCCTCATCCTCGACGACTGGCCGGCCTATGAACGCGAGCCCAAGGACAATGTCGTCCTTAGCTCGTCACGATGACCGCCCCTGCCAGGAATGGGCGTCCTTTTCCCGATCGGGGCGGATTTTTTCCCGATCCGGGTTGAGAAAGATGATACGAACATGAAAAGACCTCCAAAATTCAATCATGATCTCAAGGAGGATCAGCATGTTCTATCGCCAACGTCTTCAACCTCGCCAAGAAAGGCCGCTCAAACCCGGGAAATCCCTGAGAGCGAGCCTCCTGCCGCTTGCTCTGGTCTTGGCCTTGGCCTGTTCTCCGGCCTGGGGGGCCGAAACGACCAACGCCACGTCGGACAACGGCACCATGACCCTGGAAAAAATCACGGTCACGGCCAACAAGATGGAAGAGGACATTCAAAAAGTTCCCCAGAGCATTACGGTTATCGACGAATTCGAGATCGAGGAAAAGGGCCTCAAAACGGTCCAGGACGTCGTCGACCGGATTCCCAACATGCTGGCCTCGCCATATCACGGCACTGCGGTCAGTTTCAGAGGCCTCAATCAATCCATGTTCACCAACAACAACCCGGTGGTGATCTATATCGACGGAGTACCGACCAGCAACCGCTACGGCTTTGATTTTTCCATGGCCAACGTCGAGCGCATCGAAGTGCTGCGAGGCCCTCAAGGCACCCTGTACGGCAAGGACGCCATGGGCGCGGTCATCAACGTCGTCACCAAGGACGCCGGAAGCACCTGGCGGGGCAAGATCAACACCGAGTATTCGAGCTGGAACACCCTCTGGGGCTTGGCCAATGTCAGCGGGCCCCTCATGGAGGACACCTTGTCCATGGGCATCAACGGCCAATACAGCCAGACCGATGGCTGGATCCGCAACGACTACCCGGGCATGAACCCGGATGTCGGCCGGAAGCATGAACACGATATCAACGGATACCTCTTGTTCACCCCCACGGATCGCCTGCGTGTGCGTCTGTCCGCCAGCAACGGGTATCATAAACTCCACAGAGGGACCGAACTCGCCTTGCCCGGGAACCCCAAGCTGAGCGATTTCAAGCGCGATGACCTCAAACACCAACGCCTGGACATCGAGGACAATAGCAAAATCGAAATCAACGACCAGAGCCTGACCGCCTCCTATGATTTCGATTTCTTGAAAGTCGAATCCATCACCTCCCACCGGACCCAGACCCAACGGGGTCTGTTCGACGGCTTCCCCGCCGCCACCGATGACCCGCTGTTCGACGGCTTGACCATGTTCGACGATACGGATCTTTCCTTGCTGGCCGAGGAGTTGCGGTTCAGCAGCCCAAACACCGAGGGTTTCCGCTGGGTTGGCGGCCTGTACTTCGAAAAGGAAAAAACCAAGATGGGTCCCTATGGGCAGGAATTTCCCATGTTCGACCCCGAGACAGGCGCCTATCTCGGACCCTATACCCAGAATGCCGAATCCGACACCGACGCCATGACCCAGGCGGTTTTCGGCCAGATCGTCTTTCCGTTCGCCGAACGCTTTGAATTGACCCTGGGCGGCCGATACCAACACATCAAGAAGGAGATGGACCTGGATATGTATATGCTGCCCAAGGGGCAGAGCGGCCCCCCCATGTTCAGCATCTCGCCCGAAAAATCCTGGGAGGCCTTTTTGCCCAAGGCCGCCCTGTCCTACGCCCTGACGGACAATTGGACCGCCTATGTCTCGTACGCCCAGGGCTACATGCCCGGCGGGTTCAACAATTTTGCCATGGGCGGGAGCGATGCCGACAACACCTTCGAGCCCGAACAATCATACAACTACGAGGCCGGCCTCAAGGCCGAATACGACTCCTGGCGGCTGGCCGCATGCGGGTTCTACATGGATATCAAGGATATCCATGTCTATAAATCTGTAGGAGCCATGTATCTGACCGCCAACGCGGAAAAGGCCCATTCTCAGGGCTTCGAGCTGGAAGGGACCTGGCTGCCCCCTCTGGACGGTCTGGAGATCAGCGGCGCCCTGGCCCTGCTCGAAGCAAAATACGACGACTACGACACGGGAACCACCAACCTCAAGGGTGAGCGCATCGACGGCGCGCCCTCGTATTCCGTCCGCCTGGGCGTCGACTATCACCATTCGTCCGGCCTCTACGGCTGGACCGAGGTCCGCCAAGTGGGGGATGTCCACTATTATGACGGGGCGCAGCAAAGCTTCGTGAAGGCCGACCCCTACACCTTGGCCGACCTGAAAATCGGCTACCTCTACGAGGGATGGGATTTCTACGGCTACGTCAAGAATATCTTCGACGAGGAATACATTAACGGCTTCAGATCAAATTATATGATGTCCGTGGCCGGTTTCGGCGACCCGAGAAGCTTCGGAGTCGGCCTGGCCTACAATTTCTAGCCATGCTCCATGGTTCGACACGAAAACGAAAACCTTCAACCACGGGAAAAAACATGAAACGAATCTGTCTGGCTTTCATTTTCGCCTTGTCCTGCTCTTCAACGGCCCTGGCCCATTCCCTCTGGATCAACGCATTTGAATCCCGCGCCCACGGATCGCACCACGCCATGGTCTCCCTGG
>RZZR01000198.1 GCA_009929795.1 Deltaproteobacteria bacterium
CCCTGGATCCGCCGACCCGCGCCGGCCAGCCAGGGATCGAGCAGGCTCAGATCCAGATGACCGTCCACGTTGAGATTCAGGGGCGCCGAGACCGCGGGCCAAGAACCCGCAAGCCGACCGCGCAGACGCAGCTCGGCACGCTCGGGCACACGCGCGCTCAGCGCGAGCTCGGTGGCCGACCGAGCGAGCTCGGCGGAGAGCTCGAGTGCGCCCGGCGGGATCGCCCGCCCCGGACCCTCCAGCAGACGCACCCCCTCGGACTGGATCCGCAGACTCGCCGCGGGCGCGGCCAGGGTCCCGCTCGCGAGGAGCTGCCCATCCAAGCGCCCGGCCAGCTGGGGCACCCCCGGAATGAGCCGCGCGAGACCCAGCGACAGATCGACCAGATCGAGCCGGGCATCCAGACGCGGGCTCAGCTCTCCGGCCAGCTCCAGGGTCCCCTCGCTGCTGCCCTGACCCTGATTTGGCACCAGCCCAAGCCTGAGCCGATCGACACCCAGTCCCGGGCGCAGCGCGACCTGTACCGGGGCCAGCAGTCGCAGACCCAGGCCCGGAACACCGAGATCCAGTCGCTGCACCGACAGGCCGTGGCCGGGCCGATCCCAACGCGCGGTCATCCTGAGCTCGGTGGGACCCGCGGGGGTCAGGAGTCCGGCCGCCGCGCTCAGATCCAAGGTCCCCGCGGTCTTCGGCTCGAAGCGCAGGCTGAGAAAGGCCGGCTCTCCGCCCCAATCGCCGTGCAGATCCATAGCGCCGGCGGTCTCGGCCGGACGAGCGGCGAGCCGGCCCGCGAGCCGACCCGATACGCCGGGCGTGGTCCCGGTCCCGATCCTCGACAGTCGCGCATCCAGGTCGGCCAGCAGCTCGGGCGAGCGCGGCGCACCGGCCAGTGCGCCCCGTGACTCGATGCCTCCGGACCAGCCGGGCGCAAGCGCGGCCATAAACTTGACATATACGCAAGAACTCCGGCCACCCTACTCCCCCAACGGTTCCCAGCCTTCCAAAACTGCGCCTTTTATCATCACCCATGACCCCAAAACCGGGGAAGTTTTCGAGTTTGGCCCACCGGAAAAAAACGGCACATGCCCGAAGCTCTACACAAGCACCGATCACCAGAACACGCGAAATGACCGTTACGCGATGCGATGGGCCATTGATTCTCTTCTCCCTGGTTCCAGGCAGTCAAAATGCCACCGCTGGCGAGTTCCTAAGCTTGATGTTGAAGTGAAGCTCTCCGTTGAACATGAACGGGCCTTTTTCGCCGGCTGCGAGGTCTGCGGCTCTGTCTGGGGCTGCCCGCTCTGCGCTCCCAAGATCACGGAACGGCGGCGCGTTGAGGTCGAAACGGCCATGGAAACGGCAAAGGCTCAGGGCCTCAAAGTCATGCTTGCCACGTTCACCATTCCGCACGGCATTGGAAGTGATGTGGAAGTGATCCGCAAGCAGATAATGCAGGCGTGGCGCCGTGGGACGGATTCCAGGGCCGGAAAGAACATGCGGAAAATGATCGGCCTGCGTGGGTATATTCGGGTCGTAGAAGTCACTTATGGCCAGAACGGATGGCATCCACACTTCCACGTTCTCCTTTTTCTCGAAACCAGCTTGACCCCCGAGGTCATCCGTCAGCTTTGGTTCCCGATTTGGTTGGATGGATGCCGGAAAGTCGGCCTTGACGATCCTTCTTTGTCTGCCTTCCATGTCGATGACGGCACCAGGGCCGCGCACTATGTGACCAAGTGGGGTATGGATTCGGAGCTGACCAAGGGCCACCTGAAACAAGGCAAAAAGTCCGTGAATCCCTGGGACCTTCTCCGGATCTTCACTTTCGGACCCTCTGACCGCCGGATTTCTCCCGAGCTGCAAGAGGTCGTTGATTTTCTCGGTATCGACAAAAAACGCGCTGCTGAACTATGGCTTGATTTTTTCCGCGCCTTCAAGGGAACCCGTCAACTCTACTGGTCAAACGGCCTCCGTGCCCTCCTGGGGCTCTCTGCCGAGAAGTCGGACCAAGAGGTTGCCGAGGAACAGCTTGACCCCCTGGCGGCTGTCCTGGCGGTTCTAAATGCCCATTGGACGGACATCATCACGACCAGGGCAAATGCTCGCATTTTGAACAGAGCCGAGGACGCACCCGCGCACCTTCCCGACCTGCTTGACGAGATCCGGCTTGAAGCCGCTCAAAAGCGGGATGAACGGTTAAGACGAAAGTCGAAAAAGCAAGGTAAGAAGTTGGCAAGGATCCAAGCGCCGAGGACCGACGAGGAGCGCAGCGAGGGAGACCCCGAACGTAGCAAGCGACGAGGACCGACGAGGCGCAACGAAACTTTAAAACGCCAAAGGGGCGCATTATGAGAAATTCAAACATGGCGATAACCCGCACCTCTTTTCAGAACATGACCGCCGCAGATTCCTGGGACGTTTGGCCGCTGGATGACGCAACGGGCTTTATGCTGGTTGTCTTTCGCAATGGTTTTTCCTCTGTTGTTTCCACACTGGACGGCCCTTTTATTTGGTCTGACGAGTCCGCAGCTATCACCTACATCACCGGACACCGCCCGGACCTCCCCCGCTATCTGTGTGATCCTGGTCCCCGCTGAATGCAGTATTAATGCAGTGTTAATTCCATGCACGGTTTTAGACTGTAATTCTAACTCCGTGCATGATTTTTTACTGTAGTAGTAATGCAGTATTAATGCAGTAAAAACACCCCCACCAGGTTAAACCGCGACGGTCGGCACAAATCACCAGGGAGGGCTGGAGGGCTTCCCTCCAGTTAGGCCCGTTTCGGGCCGCAGCTCCCCCCGCCGCCGATCCCCACCGAAGCCGACACCCTCCGCCGCCAGACGGCACCAAGTGGACCCTGGAGGGCGTCCACGTTTTCCAGACAAACACAATCACCCCCTCAATGCGCCCTTTCTTTCCCAGGCCTCCCGAGTCACCACGGATAGGCCCCGGCCCGTTTCGGGACGGACGGCCCCCCCCTCGAAGCGATGACAGCACGGCAAACTAAAGTTTGGGCTTGTCTGCTTTTTTTTTTATTGTTATCACGGCCATTATTTAACAAAGTCCGTCAGTCATACACAGTTATTTTTTTTTAACTTTACCGGCAAAATCATGAAAAAAAAGAAACACTTGAGTGTTGTTGTCAGTGCTGAATTCCACGATCTTTTGGTAGAACTTGCAAAGTACGATGATAAAACAATGTCTGATTTGGTCCGTGAACTTTTTGAAACTCTTGAGCCTGGACTTCGTCAAGCTCGGGACCTCATGGCCGCAGCTCACAACATGAGCGAGGAAGCGCGCAAGGTCATGATGCCCGAAATTGTGCGTCACGGTGAACAGATTGAAAAAAATATCAAATACGGGATGGAAAATATCGGAACGGTTTTGAAGGAAAAGCCAAAGGACAGACGAAAAGACAAGGATCAGGAACCACCGCGCCGCAAGCTGCCGCTGTAGCCGGGAAAAAAACAAACCCCCCTGTCTTCGCCGCCAAGCTGACCAGAGGGGTTTTCAACAAGACGTATCCGCCTTTTGAGTGACGTTTTCCGTCTTTGGAGTGAAATTTTGAATAAAACAGGATCACACACAATGCAACCCCGCCAGGGCCACGCGAAGCCCGGCGAACACATGCAGCCGGGCGCGCAGGCGGGCGCGGCCCCG
>RZZR01000199.1 GCA_009929795.1 Deltaproteobacteria bacterium
GTCGTTTGGCGGGTATCTGCGAGAGTTCGCCCGGAACACGGAGCATCTGGACCTGAAGGCAGGGCAGGGCGTCGAATTGTGAGCCATGGCCGACGGGGCTCCAAGACAAGGAAGAATCGTTTTCCTCCGAGACTTTGTGTTTACACCCGGCCCGGATTGAGGATAGTAGTATCTTGTTTCAAAATATTCACACATGCGTCCCGGAGGGGAAAAAGATGCCCGAGCGTCCATGCCGCCATTTCTTGGCCGGATCCGTTCTTCCGGCCGTTCTCGTTCTGCTGTCTTTTTTCTGTCTGACCTCCTGTCGGGAGAACACGTCTTCAAAACCCCAGAAGCAGAGGCCTCCCCAGGCTGTGACCGTGGTTTTGGCCGAAAAGAAGACGGTTCCGGTTTGGATCGAATACATCGGGACGACCTCGGCGGTGAAGGAGGTGTCCATCCGGGCCCGGGTGGAGGGTTTTCTTCAGTCCAGGGATTTCGTCGAGGGTGGCGATGTCAAAATGGGCCAGCAACTCTACCTGATAGAGCCGGACCCGTACAAGGTTAAGCTGGACAAGGCCAAGGCCCAGCTGGAGCAGGCCGAGGCGGCTCTGGTCTATGCGACTTCCCAGGTCGTTCGTTACGAGCCTTTGACCAAGCTGGATTTTTCTAGTCCCGACACTCTTGAAGACTACAAGACCAAGGAGCGTGAGGCACAAGCTTCGGTGGCCTCGGCCAAGGCCGATATCGAACAGGCCTCCATCAACCTCGGGTACTGCACAATTTTCTCCCCCATTTCCGGCCGGGTAGGTAAGACGGTCTACGATATCGGAAATCTCGTGGGACAGACGGGTCAGGATTCGGTTTTGACGACCGTTGTCCAGTTGGATCCCATATACATTAATTTCAGTCCAAGCGAAAAGGACTTCGAGGCCATCATGACCTACAAGAAGGACGGGGTCCTCCGTATGGAAGCCGGCATGGCCTCGGTGGATGGGGGATACCCGTTCACGGGCGAGGTGGATTTCATCGCCAACGAGGTCGATCAGGTCACGGGAACCGTGGCCATGCGGGCCACGGTCAAGAATCCCGGCTTCAAGCTTTTGCCCGGAATGTACGTCCGGGTTCGTCTTTATATGAACGACATCCCGGGCATGATCCTCATTCCCAAGCAGGCTTTGGCCGAGGACCAGGGCGGGCAATACGTCTACACGGTCGGAAACGACAACAAGGTCGAGCAGATGCGGGTGGTCAGCATTTTTGATTATCAGGGCTTGGCCGTTGTCCAGAAGGGGCTCGATGGCCATGAGAGGGTCATCACCGAAGGCCAGCAGAAGGTCAGGCCAGGCATGGAGGTTCAGCCCAGCACGGTTGCGGCCTCGAAGTATCTCGTGGAGGCTGACGGCCAGGGTAACGCGACATCCCCGGGCGATCCGGCCAACGCCACCGTCGGGTCCAAGGCGGCCAACTCCACCGGTTTCGCGGAGTAACGGATCATGTTCGTCGATTTCTTCATCGAACGGCCTATATTCGCGGGAGTGGTGGCCATTGTCATCGTCCTGGCCGGGGCGGTGTGCATCCCCCTTCTTCCCATAGCCCAATTCCCGGAGATCGCCCCGCCGACGGTGCAGGTCAGAGCCACATATACCGGAGCCAGCGCCGAGGTCGTGGAGCAGTCGGTGACCTCCCCCCTGGAGGAGCAGATCAACGGCGTGGAAGGGATGATGTACATGACCTCTACCAGCGCCAGTGACGGATCCTCCACCATCAACGTGACTTTCGAGGTTGGATACGATCTGAACATCGCCGCGGTGGACGTCCAGAACCGGGTGTCCATGGCCACATCCCAGTTGCCCGAAGATGTGGTCCGAATGGGTGTGACCACCCAGAAGCAGTCAACGAACTTCATTCAGATTGTCAGCCTGTTTTCACCGGACGGATCGCACGACGATCTGTTTCTCAGCAACTATGCCAGTATCAACATCGTCGACAGCCTGAAACGGCTCGACGGGGTCGGTGATGTGACCATCTTCGGGGAGCGAACCTATTCCATGCGGATCTGGATGGACCCGGACCGGATGGCCAATCTGAAGGTCACCCCCACAGACGTGGTCAAGGCCATCCAGAATCAGAACATCCAGGTGGCGGCCGGGAAGATCGGCGATCAGCCAAGCCCCCCGGGCCAGGTTTTCACCTACACCATCGTCACCAAGGGCCGACTGTCCGAACCGGCCGAATTCGAGGACATCATCGTCAGGGCCCTCACGGACGGGTCCATGATCCGGGTCAAGGACGTGGCCACGGTGGAACTGGGAGCCGAATCCTACGTTTCCTATTCCAAGCTGAACGGCAAGAGCTGTTCGAACATCGCCGTGTACCAGTTGCCGGGGGCCAACGCCCTTGATATCGCCAAGGCCGTTGGCGAGGAAATGGAGAATCTGTCCCGGCGTTTTCCGGCCGGGATCGACTACCAGGTGACCTACGACACGACCAAGTTCGTCAGAGTGTCCATCGAGGAGGTCCTCAAGACCCTGGTCGAGGCCTTCGTCCTCGTGTTCTTGGTCGTCTACATCTTTCTCCAGAGCTGGCGGACGACCCTCATTCCGGCTCTGACCATCCCGGTCTCCCTCATCGGAACGTTTGCGGTCATGATGGCCCTGGGATTCTCCATCAACACTCTGAGTCTATTCGGCCTGGTCCTGGCCATCGGGTTGGTGGTGGATGACGCGATTGTGGTCGTGGAGAACGTGGAGCGGTGCATCCACGAAAAGAACATGACCCCCTTTGAGGCCACCAAGGCGGCCATGCGAGAGGTGGTCGGCCCGATCGTGGCCACCACAGCGGTGCTGATGGCCGTGTTTGTGCCGGTGGCCTTCATGCCAGGTATCAGCGGACGTCTCTATCAGCAGTTCGCCCTGACCATCGCCATTTCCGTTGGCATTTCGGCCATTAACGCCCTGACCCTCAGCCCGGCCTTGTGCGCGGTGTTGCTTCGCCCGGGGGAAGGGTCCAGAAACTGGTTTTTCCGGGGCTTCAACACTGGATTCGAGTGGTTCCGTAAAGGATACCTCTGGGCAGTCAAGTGGTTGATCAAGGGCTGGCCCGTGGTCGTGGCCGGGTTTGGTGCCCTGCTTGTTTTGACCTATATCTATTTCACCACCGTGCCCACTGGTTTCGTGCCCATGGAGGACCAAGGATATTTCTTCGTCACCATGCAGGGTCCCGAGGGCTCCTCCCTCAAGCGGACCACGAATCTGGATCAGGAAGTGACCAAGATCATCCTCGACATTCCCGGGGTCAAGGACGCCATTTCCATCGGCGGATACAACATCCTGTCGGGCACCGTCGATCCCGGGTTCGTGACCCAGGTGGTGGTTCTCACTCCGTGGGATGAGCGCAAGACCCCGGATCTGTCGGCCGAGGCCATCATCCGGGAAGTCTGGAAACGAACGGCCCACATCCAGCGGGCCCTGGTTTTCGCCTTCAATTCACCGCCCATCTCCGGCCTCAGCACCACGGGCGGTTTCGAGTTCGTTCTTCAGGATCTGCAGGGCGGGGAATTGACGGCCCTGCGGGACGTGGCCGGAGACATGATCGCGGCCCAGAACGATTATCCGGCCCTGCAGGGACTCAGCACGACCTTCGAGGTGGACTATCCCCAGTACTACATCGATCTCGACCGA
>RZZR01000200.1 GCA_009929795.1 Deltaproteobacteria bacterium
ACGCCGGCATGTGGAGCGTGGCCGTAACCAGAACCAGCGTCGAACTCGGCCTGACCCGGGCTGAGACCGAGGCTCTTCCTCCGGACGAATTGCGGGCCAAGCTGGATGATATCGGTCGGAGATTTCTCGATGCCGGGGCCCACATGGTTGTCGAGTCAGCGGCCGATCTGATGTCCGTGATCGATGCCGTAGAAAAACGGCTCAGGTGCGGAGAAAGTCCTATCTGTTTCGGTAACTAAATAATAATGTTAAAATTCTTGAACAAGCCCTGCTCGACGTCCCGGCGTAGGCAGGACTCACGGAGGCCCGACATGGATACTTCTCTTCTGCCCGACAATCCCTACCTTCTGCTGACCCCCGGCCCGCTTTCGACCACTAAGAGCGTCAAGGCGGCCATGCTCCAGGACTGGTGCACATGGGACGACGAGTACAACTCCATGGTCCAGGACATCCGGTCCCGACTCGAATCCCTGGCCAGCACACGGTCAGAATACACCTCCGTTCTCATGCAAGGCAGCGGAACCTTCGCTGTCGAGTCGTGCATCAGCACAGCCCTGCCTCTCACCGGAAAACTCCTGGTCCTGGCCAACGGCCACTACGGAGACCGCATGGCCGTGATTGGCCAAAGGCTGGGCATTCCGGTCGAGGTCCACGATTCCGGAGAAACCGGTTCCCTCGATCTCGACCTCTTGCGCTGGTGTCTGCAAGAAGATGCGGACATCACCCACGTGGCCGTGGTCCACTGCGAGACGACCACCGGCATGCTCAACCCGGTGAAACAGGTGGGGGAAATCGTAAAGGATGCCGGACGGCTTTTCATCGTCGATGCCATGTCCAGCTTCGGAGGCATCCCCATGGACATGCACGAAATGAAGGCGGATTTTCTGGTTTCCAGTGCCAACAAGTGCATCCAAGGCGTCCCTGGCTTCGGCTTCATCCTTGCCCGGCGCGATGTCATGGTCGGCCTAGAGGGCCGGGCCCGGTCTCTTTCTCTGGACGCTTTCGATCAATGGAGGGAGATGGAGAACAAGAAAGGCAAGTGGCGATTCACCTCGCCCACCCATGTGGTCAGGGCCTTCTTCCAGGCCCTGGTCGAACTGGAGGCCGAAGGCGGCGTGTCAGCCCGAAATGCCCGCTATGCCGACAACCAACGGCTTCTCGTGGACGGAATGCGGAGGCTGGGCTTCCAGACCCTTCTGCCAGACCACCTGCATTCGCCCATCATCACCTCGTTCCTCGAGCCGAATCGGGCGAGCTACGACTTCAAGGAGTTCTATGCCCGGCTCAAGGGTCAAGGATATGTCATCTATCCGGGCAAGGTCACCGGGGCCAATACCTTCCGTATCGGCAGTATCGGAAATTTCGGCCCCGGTGACCTCCCCGGCCTGCTCCAGGCCGTGGAGCGTGTCATGTACTGGACATGAATCGGAGGCAATCCAACCGGTTCCTTCCTCCTACCATGTCTTGCTGCTCAGAATCTCGCTGATCCTGGCCTCGGCCTCCTTGCCCACCAGAAGCATCTTCCGGGCCTTGGCCTTGTGGATCTTCTCGCTCAGAACATTGATATCAACGGGTTTCTCCATGAAATCCATGGCTCCGAGCTTCATGGCCTGAATGCCCTTTTCCACCGTGGCATGGCCGGTCAAAAAAATGACCTGCAGATTCGGGTTCATGTTCTTGATCATTTTCAAACCCTTGATGCCGTCGGTCCCGGGCATCTGGAGATCGAGAAACACGGCGTCGAATTGTTCCTCGCCCAGCATGGCCAGGGCGTCTTCCGCGTTGGTGGCCGTCTTGACCTCCATGTCCCGCAAACGCAGCCGTTCGCTCATGGCCTCCAAAAATTCCACTTCGTCATCGACGAGCAATACCTTTTCGTTCATGATCCTTCCCCCTGTGTTATTGAACGCCCCGGACAATCGCCGGGGTGAGTGAAATGGACAATGATCCGCCATCCCAATGCAGTGCGGCCCCACATTCCCGAGCCAGGCGGCATATGTCAGCATCTTCAGCGGCCGAGACCGGGCAGGTGATCCGGTACCCGACCGGAGCGGCCGTCACCTGGATTCGGACAACCCCGCCCTTCCCCACATGCTGTCCCCCGGCCATCAGACAGGCCGCCAAAAGCCGGAGCAGATCGAACTTCCTGACCGTCATGGACGGTTCAGAAGAGTCCTTTTCAATCATGACCTCGGCCTGGAAAGATGCCGTCATCCGTCGAACAAGGGCAACTGCAAGTTCCGCGGCCTGTCCGATATCCGTTCCCATGGCCTCCTGATCCTGGCTGTGAGCCAGCTCGTTCAGGTTGCGCAACAGCACGTCTCCGCGCCTGACCTGATCCCGGATGCGCACGTTGGTGTCGGCCAGACGGTCGGGGCTCAAGGTGCCCCGTTCGGCCAGGAGGCAGAGGTCCTGCAGAAGCCCGGCGTTTTCGTTGATGATGGCCAGCACATTCTTCATGTCGTGGGTGGCCATGGCCGTGATCCAGGAGACGAACCGCAGCCGACCTTCATCTCCGGTCATGGAATGGATATTCATGCGGCAACCCCCATGGCCGCCTTGATCTGGCGAACCAGTTCGTCAATGTCCACGGGCTTAACCAGATAGGACGAGGCCTTCGCCGAACCCTTGATAAAATCGTCCTCGGACCCGTGACCGGACAGAAAGACAAAACACATTCCCGGATGCAGGGCCTTAAGTTCCTCCTGCAGGGCGAACCCGCCGATGCCCGGCATTTTGACGTCCAACACGGCCACGTCGTAGGCCTTGTCCCTGGCCATTTCCAATGCCTTACGTCCGCTGTCTGCCCAATCGGCCTCGATGCCCCTGAAAGACAGTCGTTCGGCCATGGCCGAGACCAGCTCGGCCTCGTCGTCCACAAGCAATACGTTCATGTCTCAACCCTTGTGTTCTTGGTTCACGGGCAAACGAACGGTGAACACCGTGCCCTTGCCCAGCTCGCTTCTAACCTTGATGTCTCCGCCAAGATCCTTAACCAAGCCGTAGGTGATGGATAGCCCAAGGCCTGTTCCTCCAGTCCCTTTCTTGGTCGAGAAAAAGGGCTCGAAGATCTTCTCCAGATTTTCAGGACTAATTCCACAGCCCGAGTCGGCAAAAGTCGCCTCGACCATGCCGTCCAGACCTTGGGCGAAGGAGATGTTCAAACGCCCCCCGTCGTTCATGGCCTGAAAGGCGTTGTTGATCAGATTGAGGAAGACCTGTTGCAACCGGCTCCGGTCCGAAACAACCCCTGGAACCGATTCCGAGTCTCCGACCGTGACTTCGATGCTCCGGTAGGCGGCTTCCTTGCCCAGAAAGGTCAGAACCTCCGAGACCACGTCCCGCAGATTGACTTCGACCCAGGCCGCGTCGGCCTGACGGGCAAAGCCCAGCAGGCGCTTGGTAATCCGGCCACAACGCTCCACCGACCCCAGGATGGAGTCCATGAGCCCGATCAGGCGGCTGTCGCCCTGATACTCAGTCCGGAAGGTGAAGAGATCCCTTAGTAGCCCAGCCTTTTCGTTGATGATGGCCAGAGGATTGTTGATCTCGTGGGCCACGCCTGCGGCCAGTCGGCCGATGGTGGCCATACGGTTGGCGTGCTCCATGTTCCGCAGGACAGTGTACCTGGTC
>RZZR01000201.1 GCA_009929795.1 Deltaproteobacteria bacterium
GCCCGGCCGGGAATTCACCGTGGGCGTGGTTGGCACCGGGCCCCGGGCCAGGGCCCTGCCGGTCATGGAGGTCGTCCTGGTCGACGGCAAGGCCGAGGCTGGGGCCTACACCTACGGCAACAAGGCCCTCTATGAGGACCGGGTCCACTATTGCCTGGCCGACGACGGAGCCGCGTGGCACGCCGCCGAGGTGGCCGTGGCCGCCCACAGGGGCCTGGGCCTGCGTGACGTCAGCCGGGTCGATCTCCGCCTGGACGCCGGGGGCACGCCCCACTTCATGGAGGTCAACCCCCTGCCAGGACTCCATCCGGGCCATTCAGACCTGCCCATCATGTGCCGCCTGGCAGGGGTCACCTACCGGGAACTCATCGCCATGATCATGGAGTCGGCCCTGGAACGCCTGCCTGCGGCCATGGGAGAGGCCACCAGGTGCGCGTAGCAGTCCTCAGGAATGCCGTCTCGCCCCAGGCCGCCCTTGAGGATCAGGACACCCTGACCCAGACCTTGGCCGTCCTGGCCGCCCTGGACCGGGCCGGCATCGAGGCCTTCGAGCTGGTCATGGACCGCGGCCCTGACGAGGCGGCCCGGCAGGCCAAGGCCCTCGGGGCCGCGGTGGTCTTCAACCTGGTGGAAGCCGTGGACGGCTCGGCCCGCCAAGCCCATCTCGTGCCCGCAGCCATGCGCCGGGCCGAAGTCGCCTGCACCGGATCCGGCTCCCGGGCCATGCTCCTGTCCACGAGCAAGATCCTCTGCAAGACAGTCCTGGCTCGGGCCGAAATCCCTGCCCCGCCGCTTTTCAGGCCCGGGCTCCCCGGAGACTGGATCATCAAGTCCGTCTGGGAGCACGCCTCCTTCGGCCTGGACGCCGACTCCATTCTGTCCGCACCGGACCGGCGGACCATGCGCCGGACCCTGACCCGGGCCCGCTCCACCCACGGCGGAGCCTGGTTCGCCGAGGCCTTTGTCCCCGGCCGGGAGTTCAACCTGGCCCTGATCCGAACCCCCAAGGGTCCCAGGGTTCTGCCCCCGGCCGAGATCAGGTTCGACGCCGCCGGGTCCGGCGGCCACCACATCGTGGACTGGGCCGCCAAATGGGACGAATCCTCGGCCGCCTACGCCCGTACCCCGAGGACGTTTGATTTTCCCACTTCGGACAAGAACCTGCTGACGACCCTGGGCCGCCTGGCCCTTCGCTGCTGGGAGGCCTTCGGCCTGGACGGCTACGCCCGGGTCGATTTCCGGGTCCATCCACAGGACGGGCCCATGGTCATCGACGTCAACGCCAACCCCTGTCTGTCCCCGGACGCCGGGTTCGCCGCCGCCCTGGACCGGGCCGGGCTGGCCTACGAGGCCGTCATGGCCGGCCTGGTCGAATTCGCCCGGGGGCCGAGACCGCTGCTCCTTCGGAATCCCAAGCCGTGTTTCGTATCCGCCGCGTCTTCGACGACCTGCTGAGTGTCGACCGGACGGCCATCGCCCGGGTCCAGGAAATTCTGCACGAGCAATTTCCGGCCGTGTCCCGTCGCGAGGTCAAGTCCATCCCCGGCCAACTCAGAAATCCCCTGCGCCACCGGTTCCGGACCATCCTTCTGGTGGCCGAGGCCAGGGACCGGATTCTGGGCTTCGCCCTGGTTCTTCATGTTTCCGACCTGGGCTTCTGTCTGCTCGACTATCTGGCCGCCACTCCGGGCCGTACCGGCGGCGGCGTGGGCGCGGCCCTCTACCAGCGAGTGAGGGAGGAAGCCAGGGCCCTGGACTCGCGCTGCATCCTCATGGAATGCCTCTCGGACGATGCCGCCATCTGCCTGGACCCGGCCCTGGTCCGCCAGAACCGGGCCCGGATGCGCTTCTACGAACGGTTCGGGGCCCGGCCCGTCATCGGTACGGCCTTTGAAACCCCCTTCGAGACCACCCCGGACCAATGCCCCCCGGCCCTGGTCTGCGACCTCCTGGGCAACCCGCCCCTGGCCCTGAACGAGGCCAAGGCCATGGTCCAGGCCTTTCTGGAGCGCAAGTACGGTTCGCGCTGCCCTCAGGGCTATGTGGACATGGTCCTCGGATCCTTCAAGAACGACCCCGTCCGCCTGCGGGCTCCCAGATACCTGCCGCCTGATGCCCCGGTCCCGGACGTGCCCCGGCCCGGGCCGTCCATCTCCCTGACCGTCAACGACCGCCACGACATCCACCACGTCCGCGAACGGGGCTACGTCGAATCCCCGGCCCGCATCAGGCGCATCCTTGACGTCCTGGAGCCTTCGAACCTGTTCACCCGACTGAAGGTCAGGCATTTTCCCGAATCCCACATCCTGGCCGTGCACGACCGGGGCATGGTCGGCTACTTCAAACGGGCCTGCGCCTCCCTGCCCGAGGGCAAGTCCATCTACCCCTATGTCTTTCCCCTGCGGAACCGGACCCGGCCACCCAAGGAACTCCCGGTCCGGGCCGGATACTACTGCATCGACACCTTCACCCCCCTGAACCGCAACGCCTACCTGGCCGCCCGCCGGGCCGTGGACTGCGCCCTGACCGCCGCCGAGGACATCCTGTCCGGTCGCCGCCTGGCCTACGCCCTGGTCCGCCCCCCCGGCCACCACGCCGGACGCTCGGTCTTCGGGGGCTTCTGCTATTTCAACTCCGCGGCCGTGGCCGCCCATTTCCTTTCCGCCCACGGCAGGGTGGCCGTCCTGGACATCGACTACCACCACGGCAACGGCACTCAGGACATCTTCTACGAACGGGCCGACGTCTTCACCCAGTCCATCCACGGCCATCCCCGTCTGGCCTACCCGTATTTCTCCGGGTTCGCCTCGGAGCGAGGCCAGGGACCGGGCCTGGGCAAGAACCACAACTATCCCCTGCCCGAACTGGTGAACGGTCCGGTCTACCTGAAGGTCCTGGCCAGGGCCCTGGCCCGGATCGAGCGCTTCGCCCCGACCTTCATTGTCCTCTGCCTGGGCCTGGACACGGCCAAGAACGACCCCACCGGGTCCTGGAGCCTGAACCCGGCGGACCTGACCGAGGTCGGCCGCCGCATCGGATTTCTGGGCCTGCCGGTCCTGGCCGTCCAGGAAGGCGGCTACCGCATCCCGTCCCTGGGCAAGAACGCCCTGGCCTTCTTCCAGGGCCTGCATTCCGGCATGTCCGACCGGGTCCGTGCCCGGTAGATTTCTCGAGCCCAAATTCATCCCCAAACCCTGAACCACATTCACCCATGGTCCAAGAATCCCTTGCCTTCCGCGACCGGATCCTGCCATCCGACCTCGATGCCGTCCGGACCCTGACCGCCTCCTCGGGCTTCTTCAGCCCGGCCGAAATCGACCTGGCCGTGGAACTCGTGGCCGAGGCCCTGCGCCTGGGCCCATCCTCGGGCTACAATTTCATCATGGCCGAGGAAATGGGCCGGGTCGTCGGGTATACCTGCTTCGGCCCCATCCCCTGCACCGAGAACCGCTTCGACCTCTACTGGATCGTGGTCCTGGACAGCCACCGGGGCCGGGGCCTGGGCCGCGAACTCCTGGCCCGGACCGAGGCCGCGGCCATGACCCTGGGCGCGGTCCGCATGTACGCCGAAACCGCCTCCCGGCCCCAATACGCCCCCACCCGGGCCTTCTACCTGGCCCGGGGGTATCG
>RZZR01000202.1 GCA_009929795.1 Deltaproteobacteria bacterium
ATCCAGCGGGAACTCAACACGCCCGGGGTCCTCCACCTGGCTTCGCGGCTTTTGGACGGCATTCGGACCACCGGCATCCAGGTTCCCAGGCATGTCGAAATCTTCAACGGCGGGGACCGAAGCGTCCCGGTCAACGATCTTCGGGTCAGGATCCGCCTTTACCCGGCCGAAGACCGGGTGGCCCGGATCGCCGACCGCATCCTCCGGCCCGACAAGGCCCGGACCATTCTGGCCCGGGGTGTTGATTTCGCCGAACTGAGCGGCATCTTCGAGCCCCAAACCGCCGAAACCCTGTTCGACGAGATCACTTCGTCACCCGACGAAGGCGGATCCTATGGCCGGCTGGTCATGCCCGGCCTCTTGGTCAACATCCCTTGGGAGCATTCCAATGGCCGCTGGATTCCGGAATTTCAATGGCGTCTGGTCTACGAGGCCGCCCGGGGCAATCTGCGTCAGGGTGTGCTGCGCGACGAGGAGATCCCCCGGCGCTTCCGTCTCTTCATGGACGACCTCAAATATGTCGGCGGCGAGCAGAACCTGTCCAAGGTCTTTGTCTCCCGGACCCTGCCCCCGCCCGACACCCTCAGGGTCCTGAAGCGGAACGGCATCGGCGTGGTCCTGGTCCGGGGCCTGTCCTGCCGCACCAGCCCGAACGGAGCCCACGAGGCCGACTTCTACCACGACCAGTCAACCTATGAGGAACTCGTCCGGCTCGAAGCCGAGGGCCTGCGCTTCTACATGGCCGTTACCCACAACGGGGCCTCTCATGTCAGGGAATTCTACAAGGGCCTGTGGGTCACCGCTCCGGGCAAGGAAAACCTGGACCGGGTCCACACGACCATCGCCGTGTTCGGATCGGCCCTGGAGCAGTTTCAGGACGTCTTGACCACCCAGTTCCGGGATTTTTTGGCCGCGTTGAAAAGCGACCTGAGGCTTGGAGACGATTTCGCCGTGGCCCACGGCAGCGGTCCGGGGGCCATGAAGGCCATCGACCAGGCCGCCGCTGATCTTGGCGTGTTGCGGATCGGCGTGGGCATCGACGCCGAAAAACTCGGTCAGTCGCCAAATCTGGAACCCGAAGCCCTGGTCCAGTTCGTCAGCCTAGCCCTGAACACCCGTCAGGACATCCTGGACCGCCGGTCCATCTTCAAGATCTTCAACGTCGGCGGTTTCGGCACCAGCTACGAGATGAACATGGCCCTGACCTTCATGAAGATCGGCCACTGCCTCCCGGCCCCGTACATCTTTGTCGACCCCTTTGGCCTCGGCCCGGACGGAACCCACCTCTGGACCCAGGCCGTGGCCCAGTTCAAGGCCATCTCCACCCCAAACCACGTCAACGGACTGGATCTCCCCCCCTTCGGCCCGGCCTGGATTCCCCGCTGTTGCCACCTGGTCAGGTCCTACGCCGAAGGCCTGAAGATCATCCAGGGTTTCATGGATGACCCCTGCGCCTATTGGAAGCAGGTCGAGGTCGGCTCGGCCATTGTCCAGCGGGCCAGGGAGAATCTGGACGCCCTGCAGATGCCGGTCCCGCCCTACATCGCCTCGGCTGTGTGCAGTTTGAAACCCTGAGACCTGCAGACAGGATGATCCGGGATATGGTCGTGGATGATCGAAAAGTGGTCCATGGTCGGCCTTTCTCTTCCCCAATGATGGGAAAGGCATGATCCTCCAACGAGCCCTGGCCCTGATGGAGGATCATGCCGGTCTTCTGGCCTGGGTTGGTCTTGGCTCGGGGCTGCTGTTCGTGGCCACTCTGACCCTGTTGCCCTGGCTGGCCGCCAGGCTTCCCCAAGACTATCTGACGGCCGAAAAACCGCTGAAAAAGAAAAGACCCTGGATCGCCTGGCCAGCTCTTATTTTCAAGAATGCCCTCGGCCTCGCCCTGATCGCCCTGGGGCTGGCCATGCTGGTTCTGCCCGGCCAGGGCCTTCTGACCGTCATCGTCGGGCTCGGGCTTGTCGACTTTCCGGGACGCCGCTCCCTGGAGCGCCACTGCCTAGCCCACCCTCGGGTCTTTCCGGCCCTGAACTGGCTCCGGGCCCAAAAAGGTCGACCACCCCTCCACCCGCCATGGGCTTGAGTGGCCTCAGTCCTTCTCCGACTCGACCCGTGGGCGTTTTTCCTTGGCTGGACAACTCTCCCGGGGTTTACTGTCTAACTTACCTGCCATGGGGCACTCTCCGGACGAACAGCCCGAACAGCAGGATTCTCCCCTGGCCCCGGCCCGCAAGGTCCGAATGACGTACCAAGCGGCCACCGCGACCACGACTGCGACCACTGCGGCCTGCCAGAAAGTCGACATCAGCTTGCCTCCGGGGGTTTGTTCCAGATGGCCTTGAAGCCGTCCATGGCCTTGTCCGTACTCATCAAGCGAACCAGTTCCTTGGCCACTTCCTTGGGATTGAAGTCTTCCCTGGTAACCTCGGTCACGCACAACACCCAGCGTCGGCCTGAACGGCCGAGGTAGAGTTCCCGGCGCACGGCCGCCGAAACCTCGGTCAGGATGCCTGAGGAAAAAAACGGCCGTGCCTCGTCGGCCTCGTCGTTCAGCCACATGTACCGGATGCTGTCCTCGTCCTCGGGAAGTACGCCCAGATGCTTGGCCTTCCAGGCGCAGAGATCGAAAATTTCCCGCAAGGGTGTGTCGTCGTTCATGCCCCGTACCTCCTGTCGCCGGAAAACGGCCTTTGCGCCATGGCTATGCCTCCCCACCGGAAATTGCAACCCGGAACCCGGCCGCAATGATCCGTCCAGACAAAAATCTCCCCGGACGATATGCGTCGCCCGGGGAGAAGCCACAGATTGAGGTCAGGAAAAAACTAGAAGCGCATGCTTTTTTCGAGCTTGTCGAGCAGGGCCCGCTCCTCTGCCTTGCGCAGGCGCTCGTCGCGCTCGGTTTTGACTTTGAAGGCTTCCTGGACTTTGACCACCAGGTATTCATATTCGTAGGGCTTCATGATGTAGTCGTAGGCCCCGAGGCGCATACCCTCCACGGCTGAGGACACCTCGCCGTGGCCGGTGAGCATGATCACCTCGACCCCGGGGTGTTTGACCCGCATCTGGGACAGGGCCTCGATCCCGTTCATTTCCGGCATCTGAATATCCATGACCACGATGTCGGCCTTTTCCTTGTCCAGGAAGTCCAGGGCCTTCTTCCCCCTGTCCACGTCAGACACGGTGTAGCCAGTGGTCTTCAGGCGCTCGGCCAGGGTCTGGCGAAAATCGTCTTCATCGTCAACGAGCAGTATCTTGGGCAGGTTCTCCATCTCATGGTCCTCCTTGAGGTACTTCTGAATTATCCTAACATTCTATTACAGGAAATCAAAATTGCTTTCAACCCTGGAAGGGAGCCGAAGGAATCGGCTCCCTTCTTTGCTTGGTCAACTGATTCCGAACATCGGCCAGTACACGAGGGCACTGAGCACACAGATCACGAGGAGCAGAAGACACCAGGGAATGGCCACCTTGGAGAACTCGATCTGGTTGAAATACCCGGTGCTGTAGGCAATGATCGTTGGAGGGCAACCTATGACCAGCATGATGAATGAGGTGGACATCGGAGCCAGCAGACCCACGGCCTCGACGCTCATGTTCATCATGCTGGCCATAGGCAGG
>RZZR01000203.1 GCA_009929795.1 Deltaproteobacteria bacterium
GCCTCGTAGGTCTTGATCAGGGCCTCCCTCATGTTCTCCGGCACCGGCCCGGTCACGTAGAGTCCGTCGGCGTGACGGGGCGAGGCCACGAATTCCATGCCGAACCGGCCGATGTCAAAGACCACCGTGGTCAGCACGTTGGCATCGGCCTCGCAGGCGTTGCATCCGCCGGCACTGACCTGGCGCAGCTTGAGGGACCGGCCGAAGATCGTGCGCATTCTTTTGTCCAGGGCCTCGACTCTGGGTGCCAACTCGGACGTCATGACCAGATCTTCGCGACGCCGTCCGGCCAGGCCATAATCCCGGCTGAAGCGGAGAACTCCATGTCTGCAGGCCCGCTCGCAGGCGCCGCAAAAAAGACAAGTCCCGAGATCGATTCCAAGCACGTTGGCAGTCCTGTGCAGAGAATCGGTCGGACAGACCTCCATGCAGGCCCGGCAGTCGTCGGGACATGTACCCGGCCCGATGACGGGACGGCCCCGAAAACGGTCCGACACCGTGCCTGGGGCCTTGGGGTAGGCCACAGTGCGGTGCTTCTGGCGCAGGCGTTCGAGAACAACGTCAAACATTCGAGGCTTTCCTAAAGATCGTGTCCGCAATAGGACAGGTTGAAACTCTTGTTGCACAAGGGAAAATCCGAAATCTGCTCCCCGCGCAGGGCCATGGCCAGACCGATCCAGTTGTGAAAGGACGGGTCCACGATCTTGTAGAAATCGATGTCTCCCTGTTTGTCGGTCATGGCCACATGGCAGACCTCCCCGCGCCAGCCCTCGACCATGGACACGACCATGGCCTGGGGCCGCAATGTCTTGGGCATCTGAACCGTCAGTTCGCCCTGTGTCCGCTCGAGTTTGGACAGGCCGTCGGCAATGATGTCCACCGAGGCATCGACCTCCTCGGATCGGACCGTGGCCCGGGCCAGGACGTCACCCCCGGGGTGAATGACGGCCGAGGTCTTGACGCTGTTGTACAGTCCGGCTGGATAGTCCTGCCGAACGTCCCGGGGAATGCCGGCGGCCCGCATGGCCACCCCGACCAGGCCCAGTTCCAGGGCCACAGCCTGGGTAACTATGCCCGTGCCTTCGAACCGGGACAGGACCGAACCCGAATCCAGGAGCAGATCGACAGCCCCTCGAACGTCCCGGTGGATGTCGTGCAATCTGGTTCGAAAGGTCTCCATGCGTTGGGGATCGAGATCGAAATGGGCGCCCCCAGGGACCAAAAATCCCCGGCCGAATCTGCTCCCGCAGATCAGGGCCGAAAGATTCAGGAAATCACCGCGCAGCCTGCCGCAGAAACTCAGGGTCGGCAGAAAGCCAACGTCCCCGGCCAAGGCCCCGAGATCACCGGTGTGGTTGGCCAGACGTTCCAGTTCGAGCATCACCCCGCGCAATATTTCGGCCCGGACAGGTGCCTCGACATGCCCCAGGGCTTCCATGGCCCGACAATAGGCCGTGCCATGACCGATGGTCGTGTCTCCGGCCGCCGCCTCCAAAATGGGCATCCGTCGTCGCGCCGGGGAATGGGGGAGAAAGGCCTCGATCCCCCGGTGCTGATAGCCCAGGGAAATTTCCAGGTGAAAGACGGTCTCGCCGACACACTGGAACCGAAAATGCCCGGGCTCGATCACGCCCGCGTGCACCGGACCCACGGCCACCTCGTGCACTTCTTCCCCGGCAACGGTGAAAAAAGGTGCGATGCCGATGCCCGGTCGTCCGGAAGGCTTGCCGGCGCGTCGGCTCGGCTCGAAACGGATCGGCTTCAGCCATGGATGCCCCCGGGGCGTGATGCCCCATTGCTCGGTAATCTCGCGCTCGAACCAATGGGCCTGATTGCAGGTCGCCGTGATGGACGGATAGCCTTCATCAGGCGGGTCCATGGACGCCACGGCCACAGTACCCCGACCATCGTGAGCGATGACGACAAAGAGCCGGACGCAGCCCTCGTGCGGGGCCCCGAACAGGGCCGCGATCCGGCCACCGTCCTCGACGCTCCAGATGGTGCCCTCGACAAACTCCTCCACAGTGACCACGGGCACATCGGCCAGGGCAATGGCCTCGTTCGGTTTGATTTCCCGCCCAAAGGCCATGGCTACACCCCTTTCCCCATGATGAGTTCGGCGGCCTGACGCAGAATGTCGCGCAATTCCGCCGGGAGATACAGACCGAGCAGGGCCACGGCAATGCCCAGAACCAGCGGGGGAAGCACGGACAACCAGGGTTCAGTCTGACGGGGATTTTCCCCCGGATCGCCCTGGACCATGGGCAGGACAATCAGGACCATACCGGTAAAAATGACAGCCAGGAAAAACAGGATAAGGCCGGCGACGATGAACATCCCGCCCTCAAAGGCCGCCTTGAGGATCAGAAACTCGCTGACGAACAGGCCGAAGGGCGGCGACCCGACAATGGCCAAAAATCCAAACATCCACAGGGCCCCGGTCCAGGGCGAGGAGGTCAGAAGCCCCTGCACCTTCTGGATGTTCTTGGTTTTGCGCATGGCCAGGATATTCCCGGCCAGCATGAACAGCATGGCCTTGGCCATGGAATGGTTCACGGCGTGAAGCATGGAGCCGAAGACCGCCCCGCCCCCGATGCCGATCCCCAGAGACAGGATGCCCATATGCTCGACACTGGAATAGGCCAGCATCCGCTTGTAGTCGTTCTGGCGGACGATGAATGCGGCGGCAATGGCCAGGGAAAGGAGCCCGAACCAAACCAGAAGTTCGCCGGCAAAGGCGGCCATGCCCGCAGCATCGGCCACCTGAAAGGCCCGCAAAATGCCAAGGAACGCGCAATTCAAAAGCAGGGCCGAGAGCAAGGCCGAGACCATGGAAGGGGCCTCGCTGTGGGCATCCGGGAGCCAAGCGTGCATGGGGGCCAAACCCATCTTCGTTCCATATCCCACCAGGATGCAGATGAACGCGGCCTTGAACCAGGCCAGATGGGCCTGGGGGGCAGAGGCAATCAAGGCGTCAAGGTTCATGGACACCTCGGCCTGCCCTGCGGCCGAGCCCGACCAACCCACGGCAAAGGAAAGCATGATGTTTCCCAGCAGAGCGATGGCGATGCCCACCGAACAGAGCATCAGATACTTCCAGGTGGCTTCCAGGGACCGCTTGTGGCGGTGGAAGTAGATGAGCGGGGCGCTGGCCAAGGTGGTGGCCTCGATACCGACCCACAGCAGGCCGAAATTCCAGCTGATGCAGACCAGGGTCATGGCCGACAGAAAAAAGAGCAGGCAGGCCGAAAACCGGGCCTCCGGGGCATTGGCGAACAGGACGTCGCCCTGGAAATCCGTGTGAACACCGGGCTTTTCCCTGGCCAGATACCCGATGCCGTACACAGCGCAGACCGCGAAGACCACGCTGGTGATGGTCAAAAACAACTGGCCGAGGCCGTCCAATCGAAGCAATCCCCCCCATTCCGTACCGGTTTCGATCTGCCAGGAAAGCATGGTCATGGCCAGATGGGCCAGGGCCGTGCCCAAAAGAATCGCCCGCCGCAACCCGTTGCCCTTGAGCATCAGGGAGAGAAATCCGCCCGCTGCGGGAATGAGCACAAGGCCTTGAAGCAGCATG
>RZZR01000204.1 GCA_009929795.1 Deltaproteobacteria bacterium
CCGACCACCGCGGCCAAGGTCTGAACGAGGATCCCCTTGTCAATGACCCGGCCCTGGGCCAGATCGGCCTTGACCCGGGCCCGGTCGGCTTCGGCCTCGGCCCGGTCCGCGTCGGCCTTGGCCTTGCGCCGGGCAACTTCCCGGTCCATGTCCTCCGGACCCTTATTGGCCAGCTTCTCCAGATGCGTGGCCGCGTAGTGCTCCAGGTCGCGGAGCAGAATGGAACCGTCCTGCTGGAGCTTGAGCAAACCCTTTCTGGCGTGGTTGTAGACGGAGGTCTTTTGGATGGAATAGCCTTGGGCCTGGAGCCATCGCCAGGCCTCGGTCCGATTGGCGAAGACCTGACCGTGGCCAAAATACTTCTGGAGCAGGCGGCCGAGACAGTCCTGAAAGGAACGGGAGGCCATGTCGGCCGAGCGAACATTGCCGGACGTGGGCGATTTGGAGACCAGAGCGTTTGCTGCCTCGCGGGCTTCGAGCCGGGATCGAAGCTCTCGGGCATCGGCGTCGTCGGCAACAGAAAGAATCCGCTCCATGTCCTCTGGCACGTTGGCAGGGGCGTCGGTCATGGCCGGGCCTTCTGAGGTCATCCCCGGCCTCCGCAGATACGTCGGACGATCTCGGGGGCGACGATCTGCCCAGCGGCCTGGACCAGCCAGCCATAGGGCGGTCGCAGGCGCAGGTCCCAGGCCGGCCAGCCGTCCAGGGCCGATTCCGAGACATGGTCCGGGGCCTTGGGACATCCGGGATACGGTTCCAGCCGGACCAGGAGGCCGCGGTAGTCCATGACCAGTTCGGCCTCGTCCGGGTAGCGGACGTCGTGGATGATGACCAGGGAGTCGGTGGCGTAGTCCATCAGGTCCCGTTCCAGGGCCCGGACCCAATGGCCGGGGTCCTCGTCGCGCCTGGCCTGGCCGTGCCATTGCAGGATCTCGCGCAGGGTCATGGGCGACCTGGGCAGGAGCGGGTCGATGTGGAGGCGGTCCTTGTCCGAGTCCAGGGCCCAGCGGTCGATGTTGTAGACCCGGGACACCTCGTTTTTGAGGGCGTCGGCAAAGGCCATGGCCCGGCAGTCGGCGAAGATGGCCAACAATTCCCGGGCCATGGTGGTTTTTCCTGTTCCGGCCTTGCCGGAGATGCCGACGATCAGCATTATTCACCTCCAGAGATTTTCAGGGCAATAAACAACCAGATTAAGCCCGAGACAGCCCAAAGCCCGGCAAGTATCCATTTGCCAAAGATGGCATTGGCAAGGATGGCCATGCCAATTCCACACAGGATGACGATTCGTTGAGTTCGTTCAGCCATTGTTTTCCTCAAGATTTTCGGCTTTGGCATCTGGGTCGCAGCGGAGCAGATTGGCGATGACCCGCCCCCACTCCTGCATCCGCTCCCGGTACATGGCCGCAGCCCGCTGGTGGGCGGACTTGCGTCGCTCCTCGGCCAGTGCCCATTCGCACAGGGCGATGGCCTGGGCGTTGGGCATGGCCCGGCCCGTGCCCTCCAGCTTGGTCTTGATGGCCACCACACGCTCCCGGCTCATGTGCGGGGCGCTCATGAATGGCTCCCGTCCTTGGCCCAGGCCTCCTCGGCCGGGTTCTCGAACTCGGCGTGGGCCGTGCGGTCAAGGTAGAAGATGGTTTTGGCTGTGGCCACGGCTTCGTCGGCATTGTGGGCGGCCACCACGCACAAGGGTCTGGGAGTCTTGGCCGAACGCCAGACCCAGAACCGGAACAGGGGACGGCCGTCCCTGCCGGGGATCATGGCAGCACCCCCAACACCAGACAGACCAGAGCCCAGACCGCCAGACCGGCCATGGCCAAAACGGCCAGCTCCAGGATCAGGGAGGCCCTTCGGTCCGACCGCCTGCAATTTTCGTTGATTTCCTGGACGATTACCGTCCAGTCCGGGGCGTCGTTCTTGTGGTCGCTCATGCCTTGGTCCTCCTCATTTCCAGTTCCCTCCGCCATTCCATGACCAACATGGCCATAATCTCTTGCGCCTCTTGCCATCCCAAATGGTAGGCGACCCCTTGCCTATCTCGAAAAATCCAGGTCTGCCTCATGGTGTCCTCCATTGTCCGCCCGGTCCCGGGAGATGGGGCCGACCGTCTCGAGCCGGCCGGTCCATCCCCGGAGGTGCCGCAGATTCGAGCGACGTCCCGTTTCACCGAATGTCCCCGGCTACCTGATGAGCTATCGCCGGGGCCTCCACGGGACCGGGAGCAGGTACAAACCCCACCTCCCGAGACCGGGCGGATGTTGCGCGGCCAGCCATGGGCCGCCAAAAATTTCGGCCGGTGATCCCGCGCGCCCCGTCCGGGTGCGTGTCGAGATACCGGCCAACCTCTGCCTCGTGATATAGGAGATGACTGATCCTGGCCGCGACGTCGCTGTCCGACATCCAGGCCTTGTGGTCGGGATCGGTGTCCCAGGCCATGCGGATGGGATCGAGGGTCCAGACGATGGTCACCCACGGACACCGCCGCAGGATGGCGCCCAGCTCGCGGACCGGGTCGGGAATGGGCGACGCCGTTTGCGTGGGCGACGCCGTTTGCGTGGGCGACGCCGTTTGCGTGGGCGACGCATGCGTCGCCCCTACGGGTTCGTTGATCCCGGCCCCGTCCCCATCCACGGCCGTTTCTTTTTCCCCTCCCCCCTCGAGGCCAGACTTACCGGCCAAAACTCCACGCCGGGCCGCGGCCATCCTGAACCCCATGGGCATTTTCTCGACGACGGCCTGACGGAGATCCTGGCCCTGGGCCACGGCCTCGCCCGGATCCTTGGCCCCTTGGGGCAGGACGTTCCGCAGATCGACGATGCCGGACTCGGGCCGGAAATGCTCCAGCCACCAGGATGTCCCGGCGTCTCCGGCGTCGTCGCGGTCGAGGATCAGGCCGATCCAGCGGGCCGAATCCACCAGGTCGCGGACCTCGGATTCCTTGGGCCGGGCCTGGGCCGAGCCCATGGCCAGGATCGAGACCACATCCCCCAGAGCCTGCCAGAGGGCGATCCCGTCCAGCTCGGCCTCGGTGACGATGACGCCCACGGCCTGGCGGGCGGTTCCCTTCAGGAGCATTGGTGGCATGGGGTCGGTGGCCGATCCCTCCAGGATGAGATAGCGGGGCTCGCCTTCGGCCCGGCGGATCCGGACCCGGAGGATGGTCTCCCCTCGCCAGTACGGGATGGACAGGCCGCGGGGGATCCAGAGCTTTTTCTGGGTGCCGTCGGCTTTCAGTCGTTCTGGCAGGCCCCAGCCGGACCGGGCCCGGTAGACGTCGCGGCCGCGCTCCTCTATCCAGCCCAGCTTGCAGAGGGCCGCGGTCTTGGCCGAGATGCCGCGGGCCGACAGCCATGCCACCTGGTCGGGCCGGGCCGAAAGGCGGTCGGCAGACTCGTTGACCAGTTTCCAGGCGTGGGACTGCCAGACCTGGGCAGGATCTTTGAGGGGGGACGCCGTTTGCGTGGGCGACGCATGCGTCGCCCCTACGGGCGCGTCGAGGACCCCGAGTCGGGCACGGCGCTTGGGGCGCTTCTTGGGGTCGAGGATCCGGCCGACCAGTTCGGCGG
>RZZR01000205.1 GCA_009929795.1 Deltaproteobacteria bacterium
GGGCCAGGATTTCAGGCAGGCATGCATTCAGACTGCGGGCGGCATCGGGTTCGGATTCGGCCTTGTCGACCTGGGTATAGGCGATGGTGTTGAAGATGGCCTGGACATGGTTTTTATCCAGAAAGGGCTCCAGGGCCGTGGTCGAAAAGACGTCAAGTTCGTCCCGGCCGGGACAGATGGGCCTCCAGCCCGAGGACTCCAGGGCCTTGGCCAGGGACTGGCCGAGAAGGCCGGTCTTGCCGCCGAGGACCAGCGCGGTTTTAGGCATTTCGTTCATGACCGTTTTTCGTACCATTGATCCATGAATTTCCGGTAGGCTCCTGTCTGAACATTTTCGAGCCAAACCGGGTTGGCTTCGTACCAGTCCAGGGTCTCGGCCAGGGCATCTGTGAATTGTTTTTCCGGGCGCCAGCCAAGCTCTGACTCGGCCTTGGCAAAATCGATGGCGTAGCGCAGGTCGTGGCCGGGCCGGTCCTCGACATAGGAGATCAAGTCGTGGGATCGGCCGAGATGGTCCAAAATGGCCCGAACCACATCGATGTTTTGGAGTTCGCAGCCGCCGCCGAAATTGTAGACCTCGCCGTCGCGGCCACTGCGGAATGCCAGGTCGACACCCCGGCAATGGTCCAGGACGTGGATCCAGTCCCGGACGTTGACCCCCCGGCCGTAGACCGGGACCTTCCGGTTGGCCCGGGCCTTGAGAAAGGCCAGGGGAATGAGTTTTTCCGGAAACTGGTAGGGCCCGTAGTTGTTGGTGCAGCGGGTGATTATGACTGGCAGTTTGTAGGTCTCGAAATAGGCCCGGACCACGAGGTCGGCTGAAGCCTTGGAGGCCGAGTAGGGGCTATTGGGGGCCAGGGGGGTCGACTCGGTGAACTTTCCGGATGGTCCGAGGGTTCCATACACCTCGTCGGTGGAAACCTGGAGGAAGCGGTCAACGCCGTGGCGTCGGGCGCATTCCAGGAGATTCTGGGTTCCGTTGACGTTGGTGGTCAGAAAGGGGGCCGGATCGGAAATGGATCGATCCACATGGGATTCGGCGGCGAAATTGATGACGCCGCGAATCTTGAAATGCCGGAGCAGGGCCGGGACGAGTACTGCGTCTCCAATGTCGCCGCGGACGAAGAAATATCGGGTTCCCCCGAATTCGGACTGAATCGTTTCGAGATTGCGGGGATTTCCCGCATAGGTCAGTTTGTCGAGGTTGACGACCAAAACCTCGGGGTCGGTCCGAAAAAGGTGGTGGATGAAGTTGGAGCCGATGAAGCCGCAACCTCCGGTAACCAGAACGTTCATGACCCTCCCGGGTAATGTTGTCCGGCCCGGGGCTCGCGCTTGCCATCGGACCGGGTTTGCAGTAGTTCCCATCGCCAGTGGGCGGTTAACTCAGCGGTAAGAGTGCCATCTTCACACGGTGGAAGTCCGGAGTTCAAATCTCCGACCGCCCACCACCGACATCAAGCCCTGGATTCCAGGGCTTTTTTTATTATGCAGATCATCCTGTACCATCCCGAAATTCCACCCAATACCGGAAGCATTGCCCGGCTCTGCGCCGCGGCCAAGGTCCGCCTCCATCTGATTGAACCCCTGGGTTTCAGCCTGGAGGACAAATACCTTCGGCGGGCCGGGCTCGACTACTGGCCGCAGGTCGATCTGGCCGTGTGGCCGGACTGGGAAAGCCTGTTTTGCGCCCTGGGTTCGGAAGGGCGTATTGTGGCTGCCTCGGCCCGTCAAGGTCAAGCCTATCATCGCTTCCGGTTCAGGGCCGAGGACTGCATCGTGCTCGGGCCCGAGTCAAAGGGGCTGCCCGAGAGCGTTGTGTCTTCGGCCCACGCCTGCGTGCGGATTCCCATTCTGGGACAGGTCAGAAGTCTCAATCTGGCCTGTGCGGCATCCATCCTTCTCTTTGAGGGGCTCCGGCAGACCGCTGGTCTGGGCGAGTAGCCCCGTTTCTCCGAGCTCTTCTATTCCCGAATGACGGCGATGATCTCCCGAAGTCTGCCGGCCAGCTGAGCCAATTCGGCCACGGCCCGGGACGACTGCATCATGGCGTCGGCTGTTTCCGCGGCAATGACGTTGACTTGGTCTGTGGCCCGGCTGATCTCTTCGCTGGTGGCCGACTGTTCCTCGGCGGCCGTGGCGATTTCCCTGACGCGCTCGGCGGTCTGATCGGCGATGTTCAGGATTTCACGCAAGGCCTGTCCGGACCGCTCTGCCATCTCGGTGCTGCGGGCAATGGCCTCGGCGGCTTGGCCGGTCTGGGAGATGTTGTCCCTGGTGCTGTCCTGGATCTTGCCGACGTAGTCACCGACCTCCTTGGTGGCGGTCATGGTTTTTTCGGCCAGTTTGCGGACCTCGTCGGCGACCACGGCGAATCCCCTTCCGGCCTCGCCGGCCCGGGCAGCCTCGATGGCCGCGTTGAGGGCCAGGAGGTTGGTCTGGTCGGCGATGTCGGAGATGACGTCGATGATGGCCCCAATGCCTCGGGCGTGCTCACCCAGGATATCCATGTTTTGGCGGAGAGCCTTGGCTGCCTCTGAGGACGACTGGGTGGTCTGGACGACCTTCTCGACCATCTCCGACCCAAGCTCAGCCTTGGTCCGGGCCGAGTCGGCCAATTGGGATGCGTTGGCCGCATTTCGGGCCACGTCAAGAACCGTGGCGTTCATTTCCTCCATGGAGGTGGCGGCCTCTGAGGCCGAACGCCTCTGTACCTCGGAGCCCTGGCTGGCTTGGTCGATCTGGGCGGAGAGCTCGTCGGCGGCCGAGGCCAATTGTTCGGAAACCTCCTCGGCGCTCTGGGCGGCTCCGGCGATTTTTTCGTTCTGTTCCTCGATCGTTTTTTGCTGGTTTCTGATGGCCGAGATGTCCGAGAAGGTGGCGAACGCGCCGAGGAGCTTGCCGTCAAGGTCCCGGACCAGGGCCGCGTCGGCCCGTGCGTGACGATGCTTCCCGTCCCTGTTGATCAGAAAGATTTCGGCGCCGGTCACGCTGGAACCCGTGGCCAGGGTCTGGCCGGTAACCGTGGTTTCGATCGAACCGCCGAGAAGTTCCTTGACAGGCTTGCCGAGATGATCCTCCGGGCGGCCCTTGAGTCCGACAAAGCCCAGGAACTGCGGGTTGAGAAAGGTGGCTCGATCCTGTTCGTCGGTGACCACGCAGGCCGTGGCCATGCCTTGGAGGATGCCTTGGGAGAAACCGAGACGGTCCTTGAGTTTCAGGACCATGGCCTTGAGGTCCTCGACCATCAGGCCCAGTTCGAAACGGAAGGATCCCTGCAGTCGGGCGTTGAGATCTCCCTGGGCCACGTTCCGGGCATAGTGCTGAATGGCCACCATGGGTGAGATGACCAGCCGGCTCAGGGAGTAGACGATGGCTCCGATGAGCAGGAGGACAAGCACGACGCCGGTCAGGGCGAGGACATTACGCAATCCCTGGGCCGAGGCGGACAGATCGCTCAGTTCCGCGCTCATGCACACGACCCATCCCGTGGCGGGAACTGTGTCGAAGGCGATGATCTTGCTCTGGCCCTGCCATTGATAGGCCTCATG
>RZZR01000206.1 GCA_009929795.1 Deltaproteobacteria bacterium
TTTGAAGGCCCTGCCGGGCATGCTGAAGGAATTTTCCCGGATGGTCGAAACCGAATTGGAAAAAACTACGTCTTGCCGAAACAGCCGAGAATAAGGCCGTCTTCGGCACCGCATCGCCTGGAGCCGTTTCGATTACCCATTCAACGACAGGGCGGCTGATTCCGGCCCGTCTTGGTCATGACAATCTGCCAGACCTGAATGTCCCTGGCCCGGAACGCTCCGGCGCAGGATTGGAGATAATAGCTCCACATCCGGCGAAAGGTTTCGCCGTAGCGACCCCGAATGGCGTCCCAGTTGTTGTGAAAACGTTCGTTCCAAGCCATGAGAGTGGGGTCGTAGTGCGGACCGATGTTGTGGATATCCTCGATGACCAGAAGCCCTTCCGCAGCCCTGGATATCTGGGCGATGCTCGGGAGCATGCCGTTGGGAAAAATGTACTTTGTGATCCATGGGTCGCACCCCGTACGGCTGACATTGCAGCCTATGGTGTGCAGGAGGAAAACCCCGTCCTCGGCGAGCCTGGAATGCACCAGGCGCGTGAACGTTCGGTAGTTTTTGGATCCGACGTGCTCAAACATGCCCACAGACACGATCTTGTCGAATGTCCCTCGCACGTCCCGATAGTCGGTCTCGACGATCTCAATGGGAAGCCCGGCGCAAAATTCCCGGGAAAAATGTATCTGCTCCCTGGCGATGTTCACCCCGGTCACGTGACAGCCGTACTTCTCGGCCATGTATCTGGCCAGGCCGCCCCACCCGCAGCCGATGTCCAGAACCCTGTCTTCTTCGCCGAGGTCGAGCTTGCGGCAAATGAGATCCAGTTTCCTGAGCTGGGCCACGTCCAGTTCCCTGGTTTCCTTGAATAGGGCACAACTGTATTGAAGATAGGGGTCGAGAAAAGCCGTAAAAAGATCGTTGCCCAAATTGTAGTGCCGATGGGCCACCTCGCGGCACCCGCGGCGGGTCTGGAAATTGAGCAGGGCCGACGACAGGGCCAGGAAAAGCAGCTTGAGATGGCGCTTGAGTTCGCGGTCGAGTCCGGCGGAGAGCACCTTGTGGAAAAAGGCGTCCAGTCGCGGACAATCCCACCACCCCTCCACATAGGCCTCGCCAAGTCCGAGGTTCTGTTCCCGCAAGATCCGGTCGTAGAGCCTGTCGTCGTGGACCTGAATATCCCAGGGTTTCCGGCCCCCGAGGCCTATCCCCGCCTGCTCAAGCAAAGCCTCGATGACTTTCTTCGATGCCGATGACATATCCACCCCCTGAACTGCGTTGGAGCCGCCCCCTTCAGACCTGCCGGTTTCCAAAGGCCGCCGCCCTGAAAACGACATCTGGCCGGCCTGATGGTGGGTGAAGAAATGTCATTGATACTCCTTGAAAAACGCGATGTAAATCCGGAGTGGAAAAAACTCGACTGTGGCCGGCAGTGAAGATGACACGGCCTTTTGCGCCGCGGTGAACCAATTCCAAAAGAAGCTCACCGATTCAGTTTGACACCCGACCCGAGGCGCAGGTAGCCCCGCATGGCGACAACGTCGAGCCTCGAAACAGGGAGACTACATGTCCTCGACAAGCATAGAGATCCGAGCCGCTCTGCAGTCATGGTACCGGGCCTTCAAACGTTCCCTGCCTTGGCGGGCGACACGCGATCCCTACCCGATCTGGATTTCCGAAACCATGCTTCAACAGACCCAGGCCGGACGGGTCATGTCGTATTTCAAGGCGTGGATGGATCTGTTCCCGAACATCCGCTCCCTGGCATCGGCATCCGAGGATAGGGTTCTCAAGGCCTGGGAAGGCCTGGGGTACTACTCCCGGGCCAAAAATCTGCGCAGGGCGGCTGGTATTGTGGTCTTTGAACTCGGGGGGATTTTTCCGGACACGGTGGAGGATCTTCGACATCTGCCCGGAGTTGGACCGTACACGGCCTCCGCCGTGGCCAGCATCGCCTTCGGCCGACCCGTGGCCGTCGTCGACGCCAACGTCCGCCGGGTCTTGTCAAGAATGTTCGATTTGGACATGGACATGGCCTCGCGGGACGGCCGAAAAACCATCGAGAGCCTGGCCGAGGGCCTGCTCGACCCGGACGCCCCGGGAGACTTCAATCAGGCCATAATGGAACTCGGGGCCTTGATCTGTCGGCCAAAATCTCCGAATTGCGATCGCTGTCCCGTCGACGCTTATTGCCGGGCCCTTACAGCCCGGACCGTGCCCCTTCGTCCGGTGAAAACTCCAGAGAGAGAAAAAATCCACATCAGCATGGCCACCGGAATCCTTTTCCACGAAAACCGCATATTCATCCAAAAACGATGTGACGACGACGTCTGGGGTGGATTGTGGGAATTTCCCGGAGGAGTTGTCGAACCGGAAGAAGAGCCTGCGGATTCGGTTGTCCGGGAATACCTGGAGGAGACGGGATTTTGTGTGGAGGTGACCGGATACCTGACCATGACACGTCACGTCTACACACGCCACCGTGTCACCTTGGAGTGTTTCGCATGCAGATTCACAGAAAACGAAGACATGAAGCCAATCCTGACCGCTGCCCAGGAATACGCCTGGGTAAGGCCCAGCGAACTGGAGAGGTACGCATTCCCGGCCGGACATCGGAAGCTTTTGGCCTGGATGACCGCTCATAAGGTCTGGGACCGACTGCCCTAGGTCGAAAAGATCAAGAACCCGGGAGCAGGCTCAAGGGCGGCGGACAGGATCCGGAGTCTGGAGTTTACAATTCCGGGCGTAGGTCGTCCCGTCTCCTTGCCCGTCCGTCAAATCCTCAAGTTCGGTCTGAAGTCCGACAATCCTTATCGGACAGTCCTGCTCGTCGCGCTGGACGACCTTGCCTCGCGATTGCACCCATTTCCAGCTCCCATCCCGACATCGGGCCCGAAAGATGGCCCTGAACCTCGTCCCCTCGGCCGCATGGACACGGATGGTTCGCTCGGTGGCCTCCAGATCGTCCGGATGGATGAGATTTCTCCACGACTCGTACCCGGCAGGAAATTCCCCGGGAGCATAGCCTAGCATGGCATAAAACGATGGGCTGAAATGGGCTTGATTGGAGGCAAGATTCCACTCCCAAAGGCCATCCCCGGCAGCCTCGAGGGCCTGGTTGAGGCGCTCCTCTTTCTTGCGCAGAGCCTGCCTGGCCTGGACGTCCCTGCCGACATCCCTAAATATGACCGCCACCTCTCCCGAAGAAAGACAAAACACGATCGATTCAAGCCAGGCCGAGACTAGCGCCCCCCGATAGAAAAATGGTTCAAGTCGGACGGCGCTTCTGGTCTGCCAGGCATGCCGCATGGATCGAATCAACGCCGAGCCTCGCAGGGCAACATTGATCTGCAACAGGGTCTTGCCGACAAGATCGGAACGGGAATGGCCGGTGACAGTTTCTGCAGATGGATTGCAGTCCAGAATCCGAAAATCCATGCCGTCGCCCAAACTTTCACAGATCAAAACCCCGTCGGGGGTGTTCTCGAAGAGGATTTGAAGGCGATCCCCCGCATGCTCAAAAGGCGGTCCGGGCTTCCGAGACGCTTC
>RZZR01000207.1 GCA_009929795.1 Deltaproteobacteria bacterium
AACGAGTGCCAGAGCGCCCCCGACGGCCAAAAGGTCATGCACGTGGTCTTTCTGGACAACGGCCGCAGCGGCCTGGCCAAGGACAAGGAGTTTTCCCAGGTTCTGCGCTGCATCCGGTGCGGGGCCTGCGCCAACGTCTGCCCGGTCTACCGTCTGGTGGGCGGGCACACCTACGGCCACGTCTACATCGGGGCCATCGGCCTGATCATGACCTATTTCTTCCACGGCCGGGACAAGGCCAAGTTCCTGGTCCAGAATTGCGTCAATTGCGGGGCCTGCAAGGAGGTCTGCGCCGCCGGCATCGACCTGCCCCGGCTGATCAAGGAAATTCACGCCCGCATCCAGGACGAGGAGGGCCATCCGGTTCAGTCCAAGCTGCTGGGCATGGTTCTCAAAAACCGGACCCTGTTCCACACCCTGCTCAAGAACATGCGCTGGGCCCAGAAGCCCTTGGCCGAAAAGGACGGCCAGTACATCCGGCATCTTCCCACCATCTTCATGAAGGGCCAGGACTTCCGCAAGCTGCCGACCATCGCCAAACGCGCCTTCCGGGACGATTGGCCGAAGATCAAACCCAGGGTCGAATCGCCCAGTCTCAGGGTGGCCCTGTTTTCCGGCTGCGTGCAGGATTTCGTCTATCCGGAGCAGATGAAGGCCGCGGTCACGGTCATGGCCGCCCACGGCGGGGTCGGGCTGGATTTTCCCATGAAGCAGTCCTGCTGCGGCCTGCCCGTGGCCATGATGGGCGAGAAGCAGGCCGCCATCGACGTGGCCAGACAGAACGTCCTGGCCATGGACCCGGCCGGCTACGACTACATCGTGACCATGTGCGCCTCCTGCGCCTCCCATCTCAAGCACGGATACCCCAAGCTCCTGGAAGGCGAGACGGCCATGGCCGCCAAGGTCGGCCAGTTCGCCGACCGGGTCATCGACTTCAGTTCCTTTGTTCATGACGTGCTGGGCGTTTCATTCTTGAAGTTCGACAAGTCCGGCCAGAAGGTCGGGTACCACGCTCCGTGCCATCTCTGCCGGGGGCTGGATGTGCATCAGGCCCCTCGCGAACTCATCGGCCTGGTCCACGAGTATGTGCCCACGGACGAGGAGGAGGTCTGCTGCGGATTCGGCGGGTCCTATTCCATGAAGTTTCCGGCCATTTCCAAGACCCTGCTGGCCAAGAAGCTGGCCAATCTGGAGGCCGGCGGCGTGGAGACCGTGGTCACGGACTGCCCGGGCTGCGTCATGCAGATCCGCGGCGGCATGAAGGCTGCGGGCAAGCCGGTGGAGGTCAAGCACATCGCCGAACTGCTGGCCGAAAGGATGCGGTAGACGGCCGGTCTCCCTCCGGCCTTTCTGCATCGTTTCGGTCCCTGCACCGCCTGATCGAACCGTGACCGCGAAATTTCCAGGAATGGGCCTGTTCGGCGGATCCTATTTCAGGAAGTTCCCGGACATTTCCAAGACACTACTGGCCAAGAAGATGGCCAATCTGGAAGTCGGCGGAGTGGAGATCGTGGTCACGGACTGCCCGGGCTACGTCTTGCAGAACCGCGGCGGTATGGAGGTGGGTGGGCTAGTCGATGAAGGTCAAACACATCTGGTGACGACTGGGAGGCCACCCAATGATCGTGCTCAATACTCTTGTCTGGGTCGGCTAGGTCAAACAGCGAGGAGGTCGAAGCAGGTGTGCATGTCGGCTAGGCGACCGGCCTCGCCATCGGCCCTTGGTGGTGTCGGATATGATCGTCCCGTGTTTCAGAGGCCCCTGCTCCCTCGAACAACGGCCCAAGTATATCCCCGAGGCTTTCCCCCGGGACGCATTTTCCTCTGAATTCCAACACCTCCAAAACCCGCCCGTGGCCCAGGGCCACCAAGGTCTGGGCAAAGGCCTCCACGTCGGCTAGGTCGTGACTGACCATGACCATGGGCACGTTAAAGTGCTCCCGGATCCGGGCCAGCTCCTGACGCATTTTGGCCCGCAGGGGTTGATCCAGGGCCGCGAAGGGTTCGTCCAGAAGCAGGAGTTCCGGATTTGGGGCCAGGGCCCTGGCCAAGGCCGTGCGCTGGCGCTGGCCGCCAGAAATCTGGTGCGGAAGCCGGTCGGCCAGCGAAGCGATGCCGGTCAATTCCAATAGATCGTCCACCTTTCGGCGCTGTTCATTGCTAAGAGGCCTGAACGGCCGTTTCAGGCCGAAAGAGACATTTTCCCTGACCGTCAAATGGGGGAACAGGGCGTAGTCCTGGAAAACGAACCCCACTCGGCGTTGCCTGGCCGGGACGTTCACGTCCGCTCGGTGGTCCAGGAAGGTCCGTCCCTGGACAACGATCCGTCCGTCATCGGGTTTGAGCAGACCGGCCAGGGCCAGCAGGGTCAGGCTTTTGCCCGATCCGGACGGACCGAACAGGACAATGGAAGAAGAGGCGGCTGCGAAGTTTACGTCCAGGTTGAAGGACGTTCCGGCTCCGGAGAGTTGCGCGGCAACGCGACACTCCACGAACATGACTACTCCGGCTGGCTGAAACCGTATCCGGCCAGGATCTCCTGGCCCTGGTTCGAGAGGATGAACTGGACGAACTTGCGGCCGAGCTCCGGCTGCTTGCTGCGTTTGAGCGGCGCGATGGGATACGCCACGGGCTGGGACAGCTCGAGAGCGCCCACGACCTTGAGCTGGTCTCCAGCCCGTTTCGCTTCGGTGGCGAAAATGAAGCCGGCGTCAACCTCTCCGCGACGTACATAATCCACGATCTGCATCACGGTTTCCCCAAAAATCAGTTTGGGCTTGAGGCCTTCCCATAGGCCGTGTTCAACGAGATAATTCATGGCGTAGGTTCCGGCGGGAACGGCATCCGGATTTCCGATACCGATGAATCGCACCTGGTCCCCGGTCACGTCCATCAAGGAAGTTACATTCCCGGACCGATCCGGAGGAACCACCAGCACGATGGAGTTGTGCACGAAGTCGTTTACGGCGTCTTGGTCCACGAAGCCGGCCGAGACCATCTCCTTCATCCATTTTTGATCGGCGGAGGCATAGACATCCACGGGTGCCCCTTGCTCGATCTGACGATACAATGCGCCGGACGAGGCATAGTTCGGGCTTATCCGAACCCCCGGATTGATCCGCTCGAACTCCGTCTTGACCGCATCAAAGGCGTTGGTCAGGGATCCGGCCGCGGAAACAACCAGTTCCTGGGCCGCGGCCGGCCCGGCCAACATGCACGACAGAAGACAACTGCAGACCAATGCGACAAACTTTTTCATCGAAACACCTCCTTTGGGAAATCAAAGTGGATACCGTCTTTTACAACCGTACCGATCACAGAACGTAACAGCCTGAAAACAATCCCCTCACCATTTGGGCTTGAGGAGCCGGTTGGCCGCCCAGAGGATGGCCACACAGACCAGGGAAATAACCAGGACCAGCCGATTGGCCAGGCCGTCGTTCCCGGCCTGGACCGCGCTGTACACGGCCAGGGACAGAGTCTGGGTCCGGCCAGGCAGGTTCCCGGCGATCATCAGGGTGGC
>RZZR01000208.1 GCA_009929795.1 Deltaproteobacteria bacterium
GACCGATACCGGGTCCTGCGACCACTCCCACAGCCCCTTGCGCCAGTCAAATCGACCGCCGATGAAGGGCATGGGTTTGCCGTTCGCGGCGTTCTTGTAGGCCAGGACGTAAAGGTCGGTCAGCTCGCCATCATAGAGCGGCTTTTCCAGTCGGTCGGCAAGTTCCGTGACCGTCAGCCGCTCCAGCAGGTGGGGCCGGTCTGGGTGAGCGATTCTGACCTTGATCCGAGGCAAACCGCTCCCTCTGCCAGCCCGGATCAAGACGTCAAGCAGCTCCTTGATCATCGTTTCCTGCTTGGGTGACAGGTCCTGCCACGGCACCCAGTATTTCGGGAAGTGGGGGAACCACTCCTGATGCCGGTTCTTGTTCTTGAGCTTGATCCTTCCGACAGCAAGCCGCTCCTTGGCGGACGCCCGTCGCGGGAGCCCTGAGATGGGGTCAAAGAAGTTGCTCATGTCCACCTCTGAATCACGTCCTTCGGGCCTTCGGTCAAGCCGTTCTCGACCAGCAAGTCATGGGCGTGCCGATGGCTGACGTAGAGCCGGTAGCGGTTCTGCTCCTCCTGAACCAGCTGAAGCGTGACGGGGTCCGCCAACTCCTCGATCACATTCAGGGCGTCGACCGCCTTCTTCGGTTCGAGGTACTGGGGGAGCCCGGAGAGGGGGATCCAGCCGGGCCGGTCCTTGCTCTGCGCGGGGGAGCGGGCCTTGAAGAGGTATCCCGACACCTCCTCCTTGGTCTTTTTGGTCGTGTGGTCCGTCGACAAGGAAATCAGCTCCCCGGCTTGGGCCATATAACGAACCTCCCCGTCCTCGGCATAAAAGCGTCCGGAGAGGATGAGCCGGTCGATATGGCCCTTCAGGTCCTTAGCAGCCGCCTTCAGGAGCGCCTGTCGATAGTCCCGCCCTTTCCCGGTTGACCTCATGCGAGCCATGTAGCCGGCTGCGGCAAGATCGGGGACCAGCGCACGCTCCTTCATACCGTAGAGGAAAGAGCCGGTTTCCTGGCCGTCGGATGCGGGAGCTGGGAGTCCGTTCAATGACTGAACGAACTCGAAAAAGGGGTGGAGGGGGGCGGGGGTGATGGCTCCTTTGCTGGTTGCCACTCCTTCGGAGGTCATCCCCCAGTCGCTCGCGTTATGCGAGACGGCCAATCGGGGGACCTGAGGCCCTCTCCTTTTGCACATGGACAGGTAGATTGTCCATCGCTTCGTGTCCGAAAGGAGGGCCTCGAAGGTCGGTCGGTCCACCACTAGGCCGGCCGCGTGTAATGTAAAATTATCTTCCATTTTGTCTTGACCTTAGTTTTGGGGAGCGCTTAGTCTAAGGCGCACCTCGGTTCGTGTCAAGAGAAAAGTGAAAGATTCTTCCCACCTTTGTATGGGAGTTAATTTTAAAGTTTTTCGTCTGTCCTCGTCGGGCGCCTTTAATTAGTTTTTGAGTTTGGCGCAAATTTGCGTCCTTGTTGCGAGGGATAGATAAAAGTTAATTTGCGTCCTCTGTAAAACAGGCCTCCGTTTGTCCGATTTTTGGCGAACGGCCCCACAAAATGCGGTCGTTACGTAAGTCCATGACGCAAGTAGGTATAAGTTTCGCTCACCCTACGTGTTTTTTCCTTTGCGCCAAGGGGTTACGGGGGGGAAGTACCCGTACACGGTGATATCTTGTCTCCGGCGGCTTTTATATAGAGAGGAGGGACGTAAATAATAATTGATAATAGATAATAATTATTTCATTTTTTTTTTTTTTATACTTATTGTAGAGTGCAGCTTGTCTAATTACTAAAAGACATCCTTATAATTCTCAGACTCTTACGTAAGTCCGCATCGCCGTAACTTCCTGAAATCTAACAAATTCCTCATTCCGTGACCAGTTTCCTGAAATTATTTCATCGTCACCGGCAAAACCGGGCTCCTCGGCGCCCCCTTGACCGGCCCCCGCGCCCCCCGCAGCCTAGTACACGATTGCTCCTTTCGTGTGCAAAGGCTGCGGGGCGCTCGCATGATGGGGCTAGATCCTCTCGCTCCTTCCTCCTTCCTATTATGCCTTGCTCCTTGCGTCATCCTCCTTACCCATCGCCCCTTCTCCTCGCTCCCCCTCCCCCATCCCCCCCCGGCCTCCGGCCGGGGGGGGATGGGGGAGGGGGTCATTCTAGGCAGCCCATTCCGCGTCCCAAGATTCGGATGCCCCCTTGCCCAAGCCAAGAGGCATCCGAATCTCCTCCGCTACGCCTGCTCACGCGGGCCTAGGAGGCCGTCCTAGCCCCCACCCGGTAGGGTGGTAGCGGGTAGGGGCGTGGACGGCCTCTACGGGCGTCCTATGAGGCCTTCTTGTACGGCGTCCCGATCGGGAACCCGTCGCTGCTGTCGCAGCCCCATGTCTCGTGACTCGGGTTTGACCACAAAGGCCGAACCTCGACCCTCGTGGCGGCTGGGCTGGTCTCGCGGACCAGAGACACGTACTCCGCCTCGCGCTGGCCGAAAGACGCGAACTTCTCGAGAGGATAGGTCTTGGTCATCTTTATTTCTCCTTACTGGCGCGGTCTTTAAGGCCGTCCACACCCCTCCCCAGTAGGGTGGTAGAGGGGCAGGGCTGCGGCGGCCTTGTAGGGGCCGGTTTGCGGGCGTAGCGCCCGCTGCTGAAGGGCGTGCCCTCCCTACGGGAGGGCTGGGGCGGGGAAGAACCCATCGTCCCGGTACTGCTTGGCGGGCCCCTGTTGAGCCCATTCGCGGAACTCCTCAGATTCATCCTCATAGGGCTCGAACTCGAGCCCGTCGAACTCGTCCCCCTCCTCGCCCAACCAGGTCTCGATGAGCTGGATCGGATCCGTCTTCAGGACGGACACCGAGCCGGTGGCGGGGTCCGCCTCGAACCCGCCCTCAGCAAACCAAATCCTCCCCCACTCCGCCGGACGCATGGCGGCCTTACGGGCCTCCTCTTCGGTCTCGTGGGTCGTCCAGTTATCCCACCCACCCATCCAGCTTTCGACCGCAAATTGCTTCAACATTTTGATTGCTCCTTCGTTTAACCTACTGATTTCCCTGCCTCCTTTCGAGGCAGGACCTTGGGGCTCGTGCCCCATTGATGGCCCCGGGATCATGGGGCCTAGAAGAGGTTCGGCCCACGCAGCTCCTCCTTGCGGGACTGGAACTTCTGGACCTCCTCGAGAAGCCGCTTCATCGCGTAAGGGTCCCCTCCCTCCCGGTCGAGCGAGCCAGAGCGGAGGGCGATCGAAATCAGATTCCTAGCCTCGTCCGAGTGCCAGCGGTTGGTCAGCCAATCCCAAGAGCCGCAAGAACCCACGATCGGCACCCTGACCCCACCACGGTTAAAGAAATGCCCGAGGGAGGTGCATCCAGCACACTCCTCCCATACCTGCCCCTCCTCATACGAGATCGGGCCGGTCGCGAAGTCAAAGTCTTTGATCGTGGTGCTCATCCGAATTTCTCCTATCGATTGATTGGCAAGCCCTATTTTAAGGCGGGACTCG
>RZZR01000209.1 GCA_009929795.1 Deltaproteobacteria bacterium
GCCGTGACCGTTTTCACAGCCTGGGCCATGGGGATGGTCACTGCCCCGACACCCGAGGCGATCTCAAGTACCCTAGACTCCCGACTCAGAACTCCCTCGGCGCCGAGAATGTCGACCATGCTGCGTCCGTAGTCGAAGCCACTGGTGGTGATGAAGTCATCATAGTCCTCGGCCCGTCGATTCCAGTAGGCCACATCGCTGCGAGTGGCCATGTCCTGCATATCCTCCTGCCATCGTGTACACCAGTCTGCTTGGATCGCGCTCTCCATTATGCATTCCCCTTCATAAAAATAATGTTTTTACGCCATCTAACGATAAAATCAAAAAATCAATCCTTGACTAATAATACGATTTTCAATTAGGTGTCAAATCAAGCGTATGAGTGAATGAATAATATTCGAAAAGCCGAGGGCAGACTGCCCTTCCGGTCATCAACAAATCACAATGGAGGTTCCATGTTCGCACGCTTTTCTCTGGCAGGGCTGTTGAGCTTGTGCCTGATGTTCGTTTCGACCGTTTCCGGTCAGGCCGGAGAGGGTGGAGGGGTTCTTCGCGTCGGCGGTCCTTGGTGGCCGAAAACCCTGGACATTCAAAAATCCGGGTATGTGTTCAAGCGCTTGGGCGTGGTCGACAACATTGTGGAGGTGGACGAGGGAATCCGTATCGTTCCCGGATTGGCCGAATCGTGGACCGTGTCTCCGGACAAGATGACCTGGAGCTTCTCCATCCGCGACGGGGTCCTGTTCCACGACGGGACGCCCCTGACGGCGGGTATTCTCAAAGAGAATCTCGACCGACTGGCCCGGGTGGGCACCCTTCTCAAGGACGTTCCACTGGCCTCGGTCCAGGCACCGGATGACCGGACCCTGGTCCTGACGACCACCGAACCCTTCGCCCCCCTGCCTGCCTATCTGACCATGGGTGAAACCGGAGCCTTGGCTCCATCATCTTTTGATGAATCCGGAGAGGTGGTCAGACCGGTCGGAACAGGTCCCTTTGTCTTCGAGAGCTGGAAGGTGAAGGAGGAAGTGACCTTGACCCGCAACGACAGGTATTGGGGCGACAAGGCCCACGTGGATACAGTCGTGTTCCGGGCCGTGCCCGACGCGGTCACACGCTTGGCCATGCTCAAGGCCGGAGAGATCGACATTGCCCAGATACTTCCGCCCCAGGCCATAGCCTCCCTGGAATCATCGGGAAAATACGACATTCTCCGTATGCCCATCGGCCGCTGCCGTATGGCCTGCTTCAATCTGAACAAGGAGCCGTTTTCCGATCATCGCGTCCGCGAGGCCGTGAATCTGGCCGTCAACCGGGCCGATCTCGTCAAGTACGTTCTGGAAGGTGTGGGAGAATCGGCCATCACCCTCTACCCTCCTCAAATCTATTGGGCCAATACGACCTTACCCGCATTCCAGCACGATCCTGACCGGGCCGCTGCATTGCTGAGCGAAGCCGGCTGGATTGACAAAGACGGAGGCAGAATTCGCAAAAAAAACGGCGAGCCACTAAAGATCAAACTCGTGACCTATACCGAACGGGCCGCCTTGCCCCCCACGGCTGAAATCATGCAGGCCCAGCTGGCCGCGGTCGGTTTCGATGTCGAAATCGTCGCCACTCAGCTCGACGCCGCAGAGGCCATGCGCTTCAAAGGCGATTTCGACATGTACCTCATGGGGCGGGGGCTGCTCTTCGTTCCCGATCCCGACTACGTGCTTATGACCGATTACTTCTCGAGCAACACGGAAAAACAGGGATGGGGGGCATACCACTATGAGAACCCCGAGGTCGATGCCCTGATCCTGGCCGGGCGGTCCGAATTCGACCAGGCCGCGCGCAAACGCATCTATGATCGGGTCCAGGCCATCCTCCTGAAGGATCAGCCCATGGTTTACCTGAACTACTATGTGAACGTGGACGCCGTGGCCAAAAAGGTCCGGGGCTACCGCATGCACCCCACGGAGAGCTCCTACCATCTCGAAACAGTGAGCCTGTCCAGATAGGCATGCCGTCCTTCATTATCAAAAGGCTGGCGACGCTCGTTCCGGTCCTCCTCGGCGTGAGCGTCGCCGCTTTTCTCTCCTTGGCCCTCTGTCCCGGGGACGCGGCCGAGATTGCCCTCCGGTCCATGACTGAGGCCGACACTGCTTCACCGGAGGCATTGCTTCAGGTCCGAAAGGAGCTCGGCCTGGACGAGCCTTTGACGGTCCAGTACGGCCTTTGGCTCGGGCGAACCCTGCAGGGCGACCTGGGCCGCTCCTTCCAGACCGGCAGGCCCGTGTCCGCGGAAATACTGCGGGCCCTGGGCCCATCGGCCATTCTGGCCGGATCGAGCATGCTGCTGACTCTCTGCATCGTCCTCCCTCTGGGTTCACTGGCCGCGGCCAAGCCCGGGTCCTGGGTGGACCGGGCCGCCATGGGGGCCTCACTGCTGATCGTTTCCCTGCCCGATTTCTGCGTCGGGGTGATTCTCTTCCTCGTCTTTGCCGTCCACTGGAACCTCCTGCCCGTGGCCGGCTACGGAACCCCGGGCAATCTCGTCCTCCCGGCCGTGACCCTGGCCGTGGCCTCCTCATCCATCTCTACCCGCCTGATGCGCACCCTCATGGTCCAGGCATTGGAAGAAAAATTCGTGATCACGGCCCGGTCCAAGGGCATGACGGAAACAAGGGTGGTTGGCCTGCATGCCATGAGGAACGCCCTGCCTCCGGTACTCAACTATCTTGGAGGCCAGCTCGGCTATTTGTTCGGCGGGGCCGTGGTTGTGGAGAGCATCTTTCTCTGGCCCGGCCTGGGCCGGCTCCTGGTGGATGCAGTGAAGGCCCGGGACATGTTCGTGGTCCAGGGCTGCGTGCTGACCATCGCCGCCATCTATGTGAGCATCAATCTGATCATGGATCTTCTGCAGATCATTCTCGATCCCAGACAAATCGAGGCGGGTGGCCATGTCTGAACGCTGGCTCCGTCCCGGTCTCCTGATCGGAATCGCTCTTGCCCTGATCTTGATCCTGGCGGCCGTGTTCGCCCCTTGGGTCGCACCACACGATCCTCTTCAGCAGAATCTTGCCCGTCGTCTGGAACCCCCGGGCCGAGAATATATCCTGGGCACCGATTCCATGGGCCGCTGCGTGGCCAGCAGGATCATCTATGGATTGCGGCCATCCCTGGCTCTCGCCGTATCCGTGACCGCTGTGGTCGCTTCCTTCGGCCTCTGGCTCGGCGTGGCCGCGGCCTACTTTTCCGTGCTGGATGCCCCGCTCATGCGTCTGACGGACTGCTTTTTCGCCTTTCCGGCCATCGTTCTGAGCCTCTTGAGCATTGGCATCCTCGGCCCGGGCCTGGAAAGTCTCATCGTCGCCCTGGCCCTTCCGGGCTGGCCGAAATACGCCCGCGTGGCCCGATCCAAGGCCATGGACCTCAAGCGACAAGGCCACGTGGAAGCCACCAGAGCCTTGGGTGCCGGGCCTCTGTACATCCTCGGG
>RZZR01000210.1 GCA_009929795.1 Deltaproteobacteria bacterium
CTGTCGGCCGAGCGGTTCGCCAAGATAACGGGTTTCAGGAAAGCGATATCGGCCAAAACGTATTTCAACTTCGCCAACGACAAGGTTGAGGTCGTTGGGCCGCTCCTTGAGGACGAAGGAGCGGCCATCGTCGAAAAATACCTCGCCGATCACCAGCGGCGGAACAAAAAGTAGGTGCCATTTCCAAGGGATCCACGCTGATGACAGGGAGCGTCAGGCGTTTATCCAACCAGGAAAGGAACTCTCGGCGGAACTTCGAACTCCGGTTTCACCGATGATCCTCTTAAAGCCTGATTTCACCATGGCTTTGCACAAAATCTGAGCATCCCCTCAGGACAAAACGACATCCAGCCGCCGAAGAGTCCGCTCCCGACCCATCACGGCCATGGTCTCGAACAACCCCGGACTGGCCGTCTTTCCCGTCAAGGCCACGCGCAAGGGCTGGGCCAGGGCCTTGAAGGCCTGGCCGTTTCGATCCAAAAAGGCCTGCATGGCCGCTTCCAGGCCGGCCTCGGTGAAATCTCCTACCTCAGCCAGATCAGACCGGAGCGAGGCCAGCAGGGCTCTGGTTTCGGCCGTCAAAAACTTGGCCACGGCCTTGGAATCATAGCTCAGATCATCGTCGGACCGGACAAAGAACTCCGAACCCTCAGCCATCTCTTTCAACGTCTTGGCTCGTGGCTGGTACAGAGGGACAATGGATTCAACATAGTCCAGACTCAGATTCTTATGGCCCAAAAATCCATACTGTTCGGCCAGCAGCGGGGCCAGAACCGACGGCGTCGACTCCTTGATGTAATGGGAGTTCAGCCAGTCGAGTTTGGTCTGGTCAAAGACCGAGGCCGACTTGCCCAGACCGTCCAGACTGAACTTGGCGACCATTTCCTCGCGGGAGAAGATCTCGTCATCGCCGTGAGCCCAGCCCAGTCGCACCAGGTAGTTGCACACGGCCTGGGGCAGATAGCCCATCTCCCTGTAGACCATGACCGAAGTGGCTCCGTGGCGCTTGGACATCTTCTTCTTGTCCGGGCCAAGGATCATGGGCACGTGGCCAAAGGCCGGGATTGGATATTCCAGAGCCTCGAAGAGCCGAAGCTGCTTGGGGGTATTGTTCTGATGGTCGTCCCCGCGAATGACGTGGGTCACGCCCATGAGAGCGTCGTCCACCACCACGGCCATCTGATAGATGGGCGACCCGTCGGCCCGACGGATGACGAAGTCGTCCAGCTCGCGATTATCTACGGCAATGGGGCCCTTGATCAGGTCGTTAAAAACAGTTGTGCCGTCCAGGGGCATCTTGAACCGGACCACCCGGCCCGGACCAGGCCCCAGGCCGCGTTCCCGGCACCGGCCGTCGTACTTGGGCTTCCGGCCCTCGACCCGGGCCTTGGCCCGCATGGCCTCGATCTCCTCGGGCGTGCACTCGCAATAATAGGCCCGCCCCTTGGCCACCAGCCTGTCCACATGCTCGTTGTAGATGTTATTCCGCTCACTCTGGAAATACGGCCCCTCGTCAAAGTCCAGGCCCAGCCAGTCCAAACCGTCCAGAATGGCCTGGGTCATCTCCGGGGTGGACCGCTGCTGGTCCGTGTCCTCGATACGAAGGACGAACCGTCCGCCGTTGGCCCGGGCAAAGAGATAGTTGAACAGGGCCGTGCGGGCCCCGCCGATGTGCAAATAGCCCGTGGGGCTAGGGGGAAATCTGGTCACTATGGTGGTCATGGTGCTCCTCGAAAAAATGAACGGCGGGCCAAGGCCCGCCGGATGTTGTATGTTTTACCGCCGACGGATCAGGCCGACTCGACGGCCCTGATCTCGGGGATCTGCTTCAGGATGATCTTCTCGATCCCGTTCTTCAAGGTCATCTGGGACATGGGACAACCCTTGCAGGCCCCCTGCAGTCGGACCCTGACCACGTTGTCGGCGGTGATTTCCACAAGTTCGACGTCCCCTCCGTCGGCCTGCAATGTCGGCCGGATGGTTTTCAAAACGGCTTCCACTTTTTCACGCATGAAATGGCTCCTTGGCGATTGGTGTTCTTGTAGCCAAAAATTCAGTATATTCAAATAATACCGGAGAGTTTTAGACTAGAGGCCCAAAGCGGCCAAGGCCCGTTCCGGATCCCTACGCTCGGGCACGTCCCGGATCTTCTCCTGCCCGTCCCGGACCGCTTTGGACACGTACAGACCGCAAAAACAGGCTCCAAACTCTTGAACGTCGGGTTCGCGGTATTCGCAGGGACAGATGATATCCCGGTCCGTCTCGTAGTCTCCCGTGGCCAGACGGCAGGGGCAGGCCATGTACCCGTAACGTTCCTTGTTGATCAGCAGGCTTTCCATAAGGGGCATGACCATTTTGTCGTCGACATTGAAATAGTACCCCTTGGGTTCCTGGACCTTGGCCAAGGCGTTCCGCAACTGTTCAGCGTTCAACTCTTCAATGCCTCCTCAATCTCGTCCTTTTTAAAGCCCACAATGACCTGATCGTCGATGAGCAGGGTCGGAAAAGACAGCCTGGGATTGACCTTTCTGATTTCGGCAATGACCCGCTCTCGCTCCTCGCCCTGGAGCTTGTCGACCTCGAAACAGATGTACTCGATCTTGTTGTCGTCCAAGAATTCCTTTGTGTTCCGGCAATGGATACACGTGGACAAGGCGTAGAGGCATATTTTCTTGCTCATGGATTCTCCTGGTTGTTGAGGTCGGCGTGTTCTTGAACGGCCCACAGCCCGAGGCAGAGCAGCAGCCACAGCCTGGAACCGTGTTCCTTTTTCCGAGTCTGATGTTCAAGGGTCATTCTGTCAACAGCACCCAAATCCAGCCACTGGGCGAGATATGGCTTGGCTTCGGCCAGGACATCGGCCATGAGGGGAGCCAGATCCTCCCGCATCCAGCGGGAAACAGGCACTGAAAAGCCCCTTTTGGGTCGGGACAGCACGGAGATCGGCAGAAGCGAACGGGCCAGACGCTTCAGAAAACGTTTCGGCCGCCCTGCCCCGACCCGAAGGCCGCCCGGCAGGGAGGCGAACAGAGCCATAAGATCCTGGTCCAGCAGGGGTGACCGGGTCTCCAGCCCGTGGGCCATGGAGCAGATGTCCATCTTTACTAAAAGATCCCCGGGAAGATAGGTTTTTTGGTCCAAAAAGGATAGGCGGTCCTGGATGGAGTCGGCCCGGCTCCGGGCCGTCGAGACCCACTTTCTCCGCCACTCAGCGCAGGCCCCCGGACCGGATTGTGAGGCCGGAACATTCAGGATTTCGTCCCGAATCCGTCCTTGGAAATATTCGTTGCGGAACAGAGGCTTCATCTCCGGATGACGATAGCGATACAACCAATTTCGCCTAGCCCGGCCCAGCAACGAATCCGAATCCATCCGCCGTTCCAGGTCTTCTGGCACCATTGAGCGGCCCCCGCCCACCAGGACGGTCGCCTGCTCCATCCACCTCGGCCGCCGATAGTGGGCGTAGCCTCCACACAACTC
>RZZR01000211.1 GCA_009929795.1 Deltaproteobacteria bacterium
CCTGATCGGACGCCCCAACGTCGGCAAGTCCACCCTATTCAACCGCCTGCTCAGGCAGAACAAGTCCCTGACCCACGATCTTCCGGGCGTGACCCGGGACCTCATCTACGGCGAGGTCCGCGGAGACCGGGATTTCGCCCTGGTCGACACCGGCGGCCTCGTCCTTGACGATCTCGGGGCCACCCCTGGCCGATCCGACGACTTCATGGACGAGATCTTCGCCCAGGCCCGGGAGGCCATCGCCTCGGCCGCCGTCATCCTTCTGGTCGTGGACGGCCGGGAAGGGCTCACGCCCCTGGACGAGGCCCTGGCCTCGTTTCTGCGCCAGAGCAACAAGGACATCCTCCTGGTGGTCAACAAGGTCGACGGGGCCGAACAGGCCGACATGCGCCTGGCCGACTTCTACGCCCTTGGTCTCCCCTCCTGCCCGGCGTCGGCCGCCCACGGCTTCGGGACCACCGAACTCCTGGAGCGCCTCGGCGACATGCTCCCGGCCGACACCGACACTGAGGACGACAAATCCCCGCACGGTCTCAGGATTGCCGTCCTCGGCCGGCCCAATGTCGGAAAATCGTCGGTGGTCAACGCCCTTCTGGGCAAGGATCGGCTCATTGTCAGCGATCTGGCCGGGACCACCCGGGACAGCGTCGACGTTCAACTGGAGAGGGACGGCAAGATCTACACCTTCGTGGACACGGCCGGACTCAGGCGGCGGACCAAGATCGACGACGTTCTGGAGCGCTTCAGCACCATACGATCCATCCAGGCCGCAAAACAGGCCGACGTGGTCGTTTTGATGATCGACGCCCTTACCGGCGTGGTGGCCCAGGACAAAAAGCTCTTGTCATTTTTGGACCGCAGCGGGACGGCCTTTGTCGTGGCCGTGAACAAGGTCGACCTCGTGCCGAGGGCTGCGGTCCAGACCCTGCGGAAAAATCTGGAGGATGAGCTCCGCTTCTGCGCCCATGTCCCGGTGGTCCTGACCTCGTCCGTGACCCGGGCAGGGCTCGGCGGCCTGCTTCCCCTCCTGGAAAACCTCAACGCCCAATGCGGCCTGAGGATCGGCACTGGCCAGCTCAACCGACTCCTGCAGGATTCCCTGACTAGGCATCAGCCCCCGGTGGTCAAAAGGCGGCGGGCCAAGTTCTACTACCTGACCCAGCCCTCGACCCATCCTCCGACCTTTGTCTTCTTCGTCAACGACCCGGCCCTGATCAAGACCGAATACGCAAGATTTCTGGAACGCCAGATCCGCAAGTCCTTCCGGCTGACCATGGCCCCCATCCGCATGGCCTTCCGCTCATCCCACGACAAGTAGGGCTCAGATCCCGCAGACGAACCGACCGTTCTCGTAGACGACCGTCTCCCTGCCTTTGGAATCCACGGCCGTCACGGTCTTGGGTTCGGTATTGACCAGATCCCAATGCAGGGCCGACTCGTTGAAGCCCAGGGCCTCCTTCCTGGCCCCGTTCAACTCGGCCGGATTGCCGGTGTAGGTGTCGGCATAGGAGGCCCCCACGGCCACGTGGCAATTGCCGTGTTCACCACCGTAGTTTTCGTCGAACAGGGTGTGGGCCATGAACCGGTCAATACGCGAGAACCGGGTGTCGGTCAGGGAGAACTCTCCCAGGCGCCTGGCCCCGGCGTCCATGTCCAGCTGTCGGCGGACGAATTCCTCGCCCTGCTCGGCCCGGATGAAGGTTACTTCCCCCTTCTCGAAGCGGAGCTCCACTCCGGACACGAGGTTTCCGCTCCGATAGGAAGGCTGGTCGGCGTAATACACTCCCTCCACCCCCCGCCAGTCTGGAGACAGGAAGAGTTCGAAGCTGGGGATGTTATGCCCCGAGACCCCGATCCACTGTCGGTCATGCCCCCGGGGGACCTTCAGGTCCACCCTGGCCGACCGGACCCGGTAGTGGTCCGTGTCCAGGCCGTTCAGCCAGGTCTTGACCTTGCCTGCCTGCATGAAAACCCGTTCCCACTCGCCCACCGGATCCTCGGCGTCGAGATAGGCGGCCCTGATGATCTGGGCCGTGTACTCCGCAAGTCCCATGCCTGCGGCCTCGGCCAGGGCCACGGTCGGGAAGAGGCACAGGGTCCAGCCGAACAGGCCCTTGGCCTCCCGTTGTTCGGCGATGTCGCGCAGAAACTTGAGAGCCAGGGTCCGGGCAGCGATCCGGTCCGGAGGGACATCCTTCAGATGAGTCAGTGACGACGGAGCCAAAAGGGCCATCGACCCGCAGGCCGTCTCCTGAAGTTCCCGGTCGCCGGGGCAGACGAAGGTGATCTGCATCCGGTTCCCCTTGGCGAACAGGTTCTTGTCCAGGCCGGGCGTGGACAGCATCCTGACCACCGGGTGAAGCCCCCGGGCCAGCAGTTCGGCCTGGACCGTTTCCGCCAGCGGCAGGGCCTCCACGTCGGTCCTGACCATGACCACGTCGCCGGGGGCGAAGGCTCCCGACCGGGACCTTTCAAGGCCCCAGACCATGACCCGGGCGTATTTTTCGAGCTGTTCCGGAGTGAAAACCATTTTTGGCTCCTTGAATGAGTGTTCGCGTTCGTAAAAGTTTCGGGGCATACGGCAAGGGCCGGTCATTGGCAACACGCCCCAACCCTTCGGCGGTCCGCCTTCTTGACCGGTCCGGGCCGTTTCTCTATCTTCGATTATTCAATCGACACCGCATCGACACAGGAGATGAATATGGGTCCCAAAAGCGAATGGATTTGGTTCGACGGTCGTCTCGTCCCCTTTGACGAGGCCAGGGTTCACGTGCATTGCCACACCCTCCACTACGGCCTGGGCGTCTTCGAGGGTATCCGGAGCTACGAGTGCAGTGGCGGAAGTTCCGGAGTATTCCGCCTCGACGACCACGTCGAGCGCCTCATCGACTCGGCCAATATCATGGAGATGCGCATCCCCTACACGGCCGCCGAGATCGAAGAAGCCGCCATCGAAACCCTGAAGGCCAACAAGCTGTCCCACGGATATATCCGGCCCATCGCCTTCATCGACGCCGGGGTCATGGGCGTCTATCCCGGGAACAACCCGGTCCGCTTGGTCATTTCCACCTGGCCGTGGGGGGCCTATCTCGGGGAGGGGGCGCTGGAAAAGGGTATCCGGATCAAGACCTCGAGCTTCACCCGGCATCATGTCAACGTCATGATGACCAAGGCCAAGGTCTGCGGCAACTACGCCAACTCCATTCTGGCCAAGCGCGACGCCATCGCCGACGGCTACGACGAGGCCCTCATGCTCGACGCCCAGGGATATGTCTCCGAGGCCACGGGCGAGAACATCTTCATCGTCCGAAACAAAAAGCTCAAGACCCCTCCCCTGGGCTCCATCCTTGCCGGCATCACCCGCGAGTCCATCATCGCCCTGGCCCGGGATCTGGGCTACGAGGTTCAGGAGCAACAATTCACACGGGACGAACTCTATATCGCCGACGAGGCTTTTTTCACGGGCACGGCCGCAGAAC
>RZZR01000212.1 GCA_009929795.1 Deltaproteobacteria bacterium
GCGCCCGGTGCCCCGGGAACGACGGCGTTGACGACGACTTTCATGGCTCCTCCTGCCCGGCGTCCACCGGGGCCAGGGCCTCCTCGATGGCATCCGCTGCCTCAAGCAGGACCTGCTCGGCGCTCATTCCAGCCCAGAGGCCAGCACGAGCGCGGGCGATGATATAGGTAAGGGTCGAGGTCACAGGTCCTCCGCCCACGCCTCGATAATGCCTGCGGCCTCGACCTGTTCCTCCTCGTCGAGGTCGCGGGTCACGTCCAGGCGCACGCTGCCGTGCCACCAGACCGGCCCGACCGGCACATGGGCAGCCTGGGCCTCTAGTTCGGTATAGTAGGCCACGCCCTCCACCGGCAAGCCGGCGGTCTGGAGGGCCTGGTCCAGGGATGCGAGGTCTACATGCACAGCGCCACCTCCGTGAACAGGTACCCTAGACCCGGCCCATCCCCGTGCCACGTGGTTGTTATGCCATACGATTTTTCGAGGGGCGCCGCGTAGTGGTAGCCCTCAGCCAAACGCACACTCATGTGTATGCCATGATGCACGTAGAAACTTCCCTCCGAGTATGCGATGCCACCGTACGCAACATCATCCACAGCATCGATGCCCACGCCCGCAACGCGACCACCTCTTGTAGCGGTGTGCTGGCTGGCGCACCTACGACGGATCTCTATCAGGTCCATCGGGCCGGCCAGGAACTGCACCATCGCGGCTGCGTTTCCATTGGCCTGTCGCCAAGCAGTGGCGCTGTAGGTCCAGTTATCCGTACCGTCAGTGAACCTTCCCACCCGGGGCACCGGGCGGGCCTCGTTGCGAACGAATCGCTTCAGCAGCGAGTCTTCCGTTGTGTCGGCCCCCGTCGCGCAGATGGTCCCGACCAGCCGCTTGGTGTGGTCACTGGCCAGCACCCGGACGCCGTCTCGCACGGCGAGATCGTTGGTGCGGGTCGTGCCGTCGGACCATGCGGCCGACAGGCTGAGCGTCAGCGCCCCGGCAACGTCGTAGAGGAACACGTCGTAGACCTTCCCGGCCGTCAGCCCAGACAGCGCCAGGGACACGTCGCCGGACGGGATCGCGTGCAGGCCCCAGGCAGACCCGTCCCACAGCGCCACATGGGCGCCACGGTAGCGGGTCAGGTAGATAGTGCTGGCGTCCACCACATCGTCCGTTGTGACGGGGACACCCGTCGTCAGCGTCAGCCGGGCATCGCAGATGGATGGCACGGGAGGCCCAGCGGGTCCGGTGGCGCCATCGGCACCCGGAGCCCCGTCGGCACCAGCCGGGCCAGCCGGGCCAGCCGGTCCAGCCGAAGAAGAAGGATCTCGGAAAATGCTGTCGATGTCCATCTAGATGCTCCTCAAGTAGGCCGCAAGCTGAAGGGTGGCGGAGTTTCCGGGGACGGACACGGTGATTTTCACCAGGGATGCTGCCACCTCGATGGAGAAGGCGGACCCGGCCCCGGCCGTAGCGTCTGCCGCCGTGGTGATTGTGGTCACGTACTCCAGATCCCCGGAGGAGAAGCCTTGGTAGACCTTCACCACAGCCGCCACATCGCACTTACACACCCCGACGATGCGTCCCGACCCGAAGGTCTCGGCCTCGGCGCAGTGGACTACTTCTCCGTCGGCAAGAAGCTGAGGACCGGAAAACTCCACCAGGGTTTCGGTGTGGGGAAAAGCAAACCGGAAGCTTTGGCGTGGGGCCTCTGCCAGATTGGAAAGTCTACCCATCATCCCTCCTTGTCGGGGAGAAACCCCCACGACTGTAACATGTGAATGTCGTACTCGCAAACCGGATCCCGATCCAGTTTGGCCTGCTTGTGGGGGATGTTGATGTTGTAGACGATGCTCCCCACATCCCGCAGTGCTTCAAGTTGGGTGTCCCCTCTTCCTACTGCGAATCCAACGGTAGGTCCGGTGAGTTCCAGAAACCCGTTGCCGGGGTCTTCTACGTTCCCCCAGTAGATCCCCCACTCTTCCTTGCGGAACTTGCATTCCGGGATCTGATCCGAGAGCATGAACCGAGCCTCAGGTTTCAACCAGGGGGCTTCGGTGATCGGGTAGGGAGGAACCGTTACCCGGCGGGAGCACAGCCACCGATCCCAGAACTCAAAGGGGGTATTCCTGGATCGAGGGAAGGCGAAGCGGTCCAGGAAAAGATGGAACGGTTGCTTCAATCCCCGCAGGAACGCCGCCCAAAACCCTGGGGGAGGAGTTGTTGCGAATTCCGTAACCACGGGGACCGGAGAGAAGCAATCGACCAGGGAAGAATCCTTTCTCCGGGAGGGACGGATGACTTCCTTGTCGCCCATGATGCACCCCAGGAAGACCCAACCACAGTAGCCCATTGACTTCATGGTGAGTTCCAGGGGCTTCAGGGTGCTTTCTACCAAACGGGTATCGATTCCCACCTTGCACATGGAAACCCCTTCGCAGGTGGAGATCCCCATCCCGTCCGGAAGCAGGTTGTGGTCCCCTTGCATGTAGAGGGCCGGGGACATCAGTCCTCGGCTGTTGAAGAGTCCCGCCACCCAGAAATCAGGCCGTTGCAGGTAGGATCCCGACACCCCGGGGGAGTAGGCTTCCTGCAGGTAGAAATCCCCGCTTGGGCTCTCCAGGTCGAGGAACACCAGCATGTCGTGGGGGTTTGTCGTGGTGTGGTGTTTCTTCCCCCGTCGGTAAGTCCAGGGGCGATCCTTACCCACCAGGAAATCCAGGGCGTCCGGGACGGAGGAGAACTTGTGCACCTCGGGGGTGGGGATCTTGTTCACGTCCAGCACTTCAAGTCCGAACATGTAGTCCGAGCAGATGCGGTCGTGGAACTTCCCGCCCCCAACCGTCTGCACCCCGGCGTCTTCAAACTTCTCTGCCACCCGGGCGAACCCCGGGCCATCGAACAGAACCAGATCCGGTCCCCATTCCAGGGCCTGCTGCGGAGTTTCCGCCCGGGGAATCATCCCCTTCCAGGCTCCCGTGTCCTCCACGGAGAGAAGAAGGGTTTCCTGGCCCTCCTTCTCCAGTTCGTGCAGTAGGCAGATGTGGTCTTCGGTCTTGGAGACGAGTAGAGCCTTCACCGGTTCACCCCCTCACCGAAGAACTTCTTGGTCATCGCCCGGACAAAATCCCCTCGCATGGTTTTCTTGCTCCGCACCTCATGTTTGTCCACCAGTTCCAGGTAGCGGATCTTCTCCTGCTTGCTGAGTCCCTCTCCATAATGAGACCACTGCATGGTTTCCGCTTCCACCATTTTCTTGAAGGTCTCCGGGGAGACCTTGTACCGGCCTCCGGGGAACAGATCCTCGTCCTCCGGCCGGACGGGAACCCCTTCGTAGACGGCCCACTCCTGAAGTTCCTCTTCCGCTTTGAAGTCTCCGTTCTTGATGGCTCTCCGGAGGAGGGGCCTCAGTCGCTGCATGGTCTGCTCTTGGTAGATTTGGGTCCTTTCGTC
>RZZR01000213.1 GCA_009929795.1 Deltaproteobacteria bacterium
GATGAGGATGATGAACCCGAGCATGGTCAGGAGGTCCAGGGGCTGGGGGGCGATGAAAAGGTTCACCAGCCTGAGTCCCATGAGGCCACCGACCGCGGCCAGGGGCACGGTGAACATGATTACCAGGGGGTACAGAAAATTCCCGAACAGGGCCGACATGAGCAGGTAGGTGATGACCACGGCCAGGATAAGGTTCCATTTGAGAACGTCCCAGGTCTGAACGAGTTTGTCGGCCGCCCCGCTCATCCGAACCTGCATGCCCCTCAAAAGGCCAGCCTGCCTGGCCTGATCCACCACTTGCGCCTGGATCATTTCCATGCCGGACTGGATGGGAACCGCTTCCGGAGGGGTGACCTGCAGGGTGATGGTTCGCATCCGCTCCAGATGGCGGATCTCTGTCAGGCCGCTGGTTCTCTCCATCTCGGCAAGGGAACTGACCGGGACCACCCGCCCCTGTGGGGTGACCACAAGGGCCCCGGCCAGTGCCTCGGGTGAAGAGATGTCCTCATCGCCTCCCTTGACGATGAGGTCGATCTTTTTCTCACCTTCCTGCTTGAACTCCCCGGCCTTTCGCCCGTCAAGGAGGATGTCCAGGGCCGTTCCCAGATCGGTGACGGTCATGCCCGAGGCCTTGAGACGTTGCTCCCTGGGCAGAAAACGGACCTCTGGATAGGCGATTTCGAGGGACGGAATGGGCCGGACCTGGGCTCCGGGAATGGCCTGCATGATGGCTCCGTACATGAAACCGGCTGTCCGGACCAGCCCGGATAGATCCTTGCCACTGACGTCCACATCGATATTGCGCCCCGCCCCGAGCTCGTTCTGGAAGATCCCGGCCTGGACCGTGACCCCGAAGATACCCGGAAAGGAGTTGACCACCGGCATGAGCGACGGGATGAGTTCCGCGGCCTGTTGCTCCTTGTCCGAGATGATTCCCATGAGCATGATGGACTCGGCCCCGACGTAAAAGGTCTGCCGAATTCCCGGGGGGACATCCTTGTCCCGCTCCTCTCCCCTCTCGACCATTAAAGGACCCAGCCTTTCGTGGAGGCCGAGGCCCACGGCCTCCCGCTCCTCGTAGGACAGACCGGGTGGAGGGATGAAGATGCACAAAAGCAGGTTCCGGTTGCCCTGGGGCAGGTATTCCATCTTGGGCATCATGGCCACGGCCAGGGCCACGGCCGCCCCGGTCAGCCCGACGATGGTCACGAACCGGGCGAAAACATTCCCCGTGCCCAGCCTGACCAGCGTCATGATCCCCTCGGCGATCCAACCCCCGAAAACGGCCGACACCCCATTGGATTGTTCTTTCTTCCTCCTGGACAGGGAAAAGAACATGTTGGCCAACATAGGGATGACCAGGACCGAGACCAGCATGCTGAGCGTGATGGCGCAGGTCACGGCCAGGGCGATGTCCTTGAACAGCTGGCCGGCCTCCTCCTGAATGAAGACCACCGGCAGGAACACGGCCACCGTGGTCAGGGACGAGGCCAGAACCGCCCCCCAGACCTCGCGAACTCCGTCATAGGCCGCGTCGAAAGGTCTTTTACCCATGCCTCGATGGCGGTCGATATTCTCCAGAACCACGATGGCGCTGTCCACGAGCATGCCCACGGCAAAGGCGATGCCTGCCAGGCTGATAACGTTCAGGTTTCGGCCCAGGATGTCCATGAACATGAAGGTGCCGATGATGCTGATGGGAATGGACAGGGTGACGATGATGGTCGAGGACAGTGAACGCAGAAAGATGAACAGAACCAGAACGGCCAGTATACCTCCGATGAGGATGTTGTTCTTAACCAGGTCAATGGCCCCCTGGATATAGGGTCTCTGGTCGTAGACCCAGTTGAGATGGAGGCCTCGGGGCTCCAGCATATTTTCGTTCAAGTCAAGGACCACCTGCTCCACGGCCCTGGTCAGGTCGAGGACGTTCACCCCTGGCTCCGGCTTGACCCCAACCACAATGCCCGGCTCACCCCGCTCAAGCATGGCGTCCCGTTTCTTCTCGAAGCCGAATCCGACCGTGGCAAGATCCCTGACCCTGACCAGGCGGTCTCCATGGGCCCGAACGACACGACTCTCGATGTCCTGAGGGGACACGAACTCCCCCACGGTCCTGATCCGGTAGTTTCTGCGTCCGATGTCCAGATCGCCCGAGGACATGGACACGTTGTCGGCGTCTAACGCCGCAAGAAGCTCGGCCAGGGTCACGCCGTGGGCGGCCATGCGGCTGGCGTCGACCACGACCTGCATCTCCTGTTCGGTCCCGCCGTACACGAAGAGATCGGAGATCCCATCGACACGTTCCAAAAATTGACGGACATCGTTCTCGAAAAAGGTCCGATATTCCTCAATGGGCCGCGGATTGTCGGGGAGAGTCTGGAGGAACATCCAGACGATGGGCTCGGTGGCCGCACCCGAGGCTGAGATGACCGGCTTGTCCACCCGGTCCGGATACTTCTGGACTTCGTCCAGCTTGTTGGAAACCCGTAAAAGCGCCGAGTTGAGATCCGTCCCGACCTTGAACCGCAGGGTGATCTGGCCCATGGCGTTGCCTGCGGTGCTCTCCATCTCCACCAGGCCAGGCAGGCCCTTGAGGACCTTTTCCTGTTCCTCGATGATCTCCCTCTCCACCTCGTACGGGGTGGCCCCCCTCCACGTGGTGGTCACGGTGATGCTCGGCTCGGTCACGTCCGGGCTCAGCTGATAGGGCATGTTCCACAGGCCGATGAGGCCGAAGAGCACCACCAGGATGACACCGACAATAGTGGTCACCGGCTTGGTGATCGAAAAACGGATGATGTCCACGAATCCCCTCTTGGGCCCTACTGTCCCGTATCAATTACGGCCAGGGGCTGGCCCGGCTGCAGACGTTCGTTGCCTTTGACCACCACCCGGTCCCCATCCTGAAGGCCCTCGGATTCAATGCCGACCCGGTTTCCGGCGTAAACCAGCGGCCTCACCGGCACCATTCGGGCCGCGCCGTCTTGCACGGCCACCACCATCGGACCCATACCCTTGTCCACCAGGGCGTCCCTCAAAACGATCATGGCCCGTACAGCCTCGCCTACTGGCAGGGTGACCATGGCCTCGGTTCCGGCCGCCAGCCCTTGGTCGCTGCTCAGGCGGACCCGTACAGGAACGGTTCTGGAATTCTTGTCGGCCAGGGGAATGGCGGCTCGAATCACGCCCTTCATTGGTCGGCCGTTGACCGTCACCTCAACCTCGGCCCCGTTCGCGACATGTTCCAAAAACTGCTGGGGCAGAGGGATTTCGCCCTCCACGTTTCGGTCATCGGCCACCCTGGCCACCAGCCCTCCGACGGCTAGCCATTCTCCGACCTCGGCTCCCTTTTCGATGACCACCCCGTCGAAATCGGCCCTGACGGTTTTCTTGTCCCGCTCCAATAGCCTGGCCTCCAGATCGGCCCGCCGCAGCG
>RZZR01000214.1 GCA_009929795.1 Deltaproteobacteria bacterium
GGCCCAGGCATCCCCTAATGCAGCCTGAACTGGGCCATGGAGGCCTTCGAACGAATTTCCGATCACGAATGCTGCCCCATAGGCTCGGGTCTTGGCCTGTTCATCAGCCGTGAATACGCCCGGCTCATGGGCGGGGATCTTGTCCTTGAAAATGCTCCCGGCGGGGGTGTTCTGGCCACTTTCAGCTTCCGGGCCACCGCCCTGGATCGCCCCCTGGCCAAATCGACCGAACGAACCGTGACCGCTGTCCGGAAGGACGGTCCAGCCCCGGTCATCCTGGTCACCGACGACATCGCCCTGAACCGGGATCTGCTTCGGGACATCTTCGAGGACATCGGCTGCGAGGTCCTGGAGGCTGCCGACGGTCGGCAGGCCCTGGACGTCTTCAGTGAACGCAGGCCCGACGCCGTGCTCATGGACCGACGCATGCCCGGCATGTCGGGCATGGAGGCCATCCGCCGCATCCGGGCCCTGCCGGGGGGGCAGGAGACCGTCATCGTCATGATAACGGCCAGCGCCTTCGAGGAGTGCCGCAACGAGGCGGCCATGGCCGGGGCCGACGGGTTCGTGCGCAAGCCCTTCAAGATTGCCGAACTTCTGGAAGAACTCGGTCGGCTCATGAAGATCGAATTCATACTCGCGGAAAATTAGTTGTCCGCCGGACTCTGGCATACCGATTTTCGAATCGCCCCCGTCCGGCCCAAATTCATCGTTTCCAAAGGAGGTCTTTTCATGGTCAAGGGTCGTCTGCTTCTTCTTCTGTTGATGCTCCTGCTTGTTCCGACCTTGGCCGGGGCAGACCCATCGTTTGAGGGTTTTCATCCCCTGAACGGAAAAATCGCGGTCCAAACTTCTGAATCTCTCCGGACTCCGGCCATTCCCCTGCGCCTTGCTTCGGGCGCCTTCGATCCCTTGGCCGTAACCCAGGAACCAAGCCATCCGCCAGTGCAGGGCCGTTATCATCTGATCCAATTCGACGGGCCCATCCGCCCGGAATGGCGCGAGGCCGTGGAGGCCACAGGGGCGACCATCCTCGAATACGTCCCCGAATTCGCCTATCTGGTCCGAACCGAAGTCTCAGGGGCCAAGGCCCTGTCCCAGGTCCCCCGCATCCGCTGGACCGGCCCGTACCTGCCCGCCTATAAAATCAGTCCGGCCCTGCTCAACACGGCCGCAACCGCTTCTGAAAATGCCGGGATTCAAGTCATTCTCTTCCCCGGCGAGGACGTGGACGCCGTTGCCGCCACCGTGACCCGGGCCGGCGGACAGATCATTGGCCAAACCGCGACCAAATGGAAAACAGCCCTCCAAGTCACCCCTCCCGAAGAAGGATCCGCCAACCTGATCGAGTCCCTCTCTGGGACCCAAGCCGTTCGCTGGATCGAACCGGCTCCCAGATGGAAATTGCACAACAACAAGTCCTCGGACGTCATGAACCTGCGCGCGGCGCGGGACAGTCATGGACTGACCGGGAAGGGCCAAATCGTGGCCGTCTGCGACACGGGGCTGGACCGGGGGAGCACCGACCCTGCCCATCTGCACCCGGATTTCACCGATGGACAAGACAATTCCAGAGTCGTGGCCATCTACGACTGGTCCGGCCTGGGAGCCTTCGATTTCGACGGTCACGGCACGCATGTGGCCGGGTCCGTTCTCGGAAATGGTCTTCAGTCGGGAAGCACCCCGGCAGCAAGCCAGTATCCCCCAACATCGTTTGCCGGATCGGCCCCCGAGGCATCCCTCGTTTTTCAAGCCACGGCCGACGACTCCGGCAATCTCATTGGCATTCCCGGCAATCTGTATGTTCTCTTCGATCAGGCCTATGGAGTGGGCGCCCGAATCCATACCAATAGTTGGGGAAGCAGTGCATCTTCATTTTACAACTCATTCAGCAGGGACGTGGATGAATTCGTTTGGGACAACAGGGACTTTCTCATTTTCTTTTCCGCCGGTAACGATGGCATCGATAGAGACCGCGACGGCATTGTCGACCTGTTCAGCCTTGGCCCCCCCAGCACGGCCAAAAACTGCGTGACCGTCGGAGCCTCGGAGGGAGATCGGCCCGATGGTTCCGGATGGAACACAAACTATGGCCATCCATGGCCCAAAGACTACGCCGCCGAGCCCCTGTTCTCTGATCCCCTGGCCGACAATCCAAATGGAATGGCCGCCTTCAGTTCCCGGGGGCCGGTGCTGGACGGCCGCTACAAGCCCGACATCGTCGCCCCGGGCACAAACATTCTCTCCACCCGCTCGGCCCTGGCCAGCGGTGGTAGCTGGGGACCATACAACTCATGGTACTACTGGATGGGCGGCACAAGCATGGCCTGCCCACTGACCGCCGGATCCGCAGCCCTGGTTCGTCAGTATCTGACCGAAACCATCGGTCTGGCCTCGCCCTCGGCCGCCCTGCTCAAGGCCGCCCTCCTGAACGGTGCTCAGGACATCGCCCCTGGTCAGTTCGGCTTTGGACCCGAAAGAGAAATTCCCGACGGTCCAGGCCCGAATAACGTCTCCGGCTGGGGTCGAGTGGACATCGGGGGCTGCGTCTTTCCGCCCCACCCAAAATCCTTTCACTATTTCGATGAAAACACTGCCGAAGCGTTGTCCACTGGCCAAACACGCTCCTTCTCCGTCCAGGTCGAAGGCTCAGACCAACCCCTGAAGGTCAACCTGGTCTGGTCCGACTACCCCGGAAGCGAGGCCTCACAGGGTGGCTTGGTCAACGATCTCGATCTGTCGATCCTGCATCCTTCGGGGCAGACCACATACGCGGACAAAACCCTGCAATCCTCACTGTATTCCTTGAAACTCGGTTCTTCGGTAGACGCTCATTCCACGGCCGACCTTCGGGCCGTCCGCTTCACACCCAAAAATTATCCGGCAGTGATCGACTCGGTGACCTTTTTCCCTTCCAACCCCCTGGATGTGGTCGAGCCCATGACCGTGTCGGTTCGTTGTGCCGACGGCCCCGGGAATACACCCGGGACACCATTGTTCAGCACCACACTCGATTATATGTCTCCCGGACTAACGCCCGTCACCATCCCTGTCATCGCCACGGTTGAATCGGGTCCATTCTTCATCGTTTTCGAGAAATCATCCCCAAATATTGGAATCTTTGTCGACGACACGCCGACTCTCGACGACAGTCTGGTCTGGGATGGACAACAATGGGTTTTGTCGATGTACACCCCGTTCGTCGGCGTCAACATCCGCAACATCGCGACTGGCCCTGGATTCGATAGAGTGAACAATGTACTCGGGGCAACCATATCTGATCCAAGCCCCGGTGAATACGTCATTCAAATCCACGGCCACAACGTGCCCATGGGCCCCCAGACCTACGCCCTGGTGGCCAGCGGAGCCGTGACCATCGAAACCTATACGGTCAACGCCACGGCCGGAAATGGTGGGGCGGTCAGCCCCGAAGGC
>RZZR01000215.1 GCA_009929795.1 Deltaproteobacteria bacterium
CATGGCCGTGACGGCCTGGACGACCCAGAGCCAGGTGTCCCGGTGGCGGAGCATGAGGCTGTGACGCCAGATGGTTCGCTGGTCCCGAGCCCGGAAGGGTATCTTGCGGGCTCCGAGGACAAAGTGGAGGAGAAAGGCCATGAAGATGAGGGGTCCTCCGACTTGGGCCATATATGTGGCCTCGAAGAAATAGGCCAGGGCGTCCATGGCCCGGGGGGAGATGACCACGGAAGAGACCAGGATCATGTGGGACCACATGAAGACGATGAGCCCCGCGCCGGTCAGCATCTGGAGCCAGTCGAGTAGGGCGTCTCTGCGGCCTGGCCGGTCAATGTGCATGGTGAGGTCTATTGCCATCTTGATCCTCCAAGGTATGGGTTTGGCCAAGGATGTGATTGATGAAAACCGTGCGTCCCCGGGCCCGTGGTCGGCTCCGAGTCGTTTCAGGCCTGGAAAAGGCCTCAAGATCGAACTCTGGTCGGCGGGAATGGCGCAAGTGAAAACGACTACTGCAAACGGTGGGGATGGTCAATTCCGGCAGGGTCTTCAAGTCGCAAAATGGAGCATTACCGGAGCCTGAGCCAACCATTAGATACACGATCCAGAGTATGGCCCCGAGTTAGATATTCTTTGATTCCCTTCGGGATAGGTCATAAAGAACTAGAGACTGTTTTCAGGGCCAAGAAACCCACTACCCATCTCTGGGCCGCAGCAGGTGAAGATTTTGTCGACCGGTCTTGACCACCTGGGGGATCGTGTAGTCGGTTGGAGTCTCGGTTTGGTTCCGACGCTTGCTGAGTTCGACCTCCGCGTTGCAACCAGGGACAGGCTTGCCGCCCACAATGAATGTCATCGAGGATTGAACATGAAAACTATTGGGAGACGCTCATGATCCGGACCATTCCCTTCAAATTTCCGGGCATTTCCGGGGTTCGGTGCCTGTTCACGGTTCGGGGGCCGGGAATGGACGGAAATCTGTCCTTGGAAGTCGGTGAGGCCGAGGAATCCGTCCGTCGTCGTCGGGGTGAGTTGAGAGGGCGATTTATGTGGCCGGGCTGGGCCGAGTTGCGACAGGCCCATGGAACGCGGATCGTTTTTGAGCCGGGTACCGAAGGATTCTTCGGTCCGGAGCAGGACGGGGACGGCCTGGCAACAAGGCAAAGGGGCCTGCCGCTGGTCGTGAAGACGGCGGATTGCCAAGCCCTGTTGATGACCGACGGATCAGGAAGCCATGTCGGTGCCTTGCATTGCGGCTGGCGCGGCAATCGAGCCAATTTCCCTGGTCGGGGAGTGGCCGAGTTTTGCGGCCGATACGGACTGGAGCCCGAAAATGTTCATGTGATCCGGGGGCCGAGCCTGGGCCCGGATCACAGCGAGTTTGTCGGTTTCGAAAAGGAGTGGGGGCCTGGGTTCGCTGCCTACTATCGAGAGGCGGACAAAACTATGGACCTTTGGAGGCTTACCCGAGATCAGCTCTTGGGGGCTGGAGTGCCGGAATATCAGATCTACGGGCTGGACATCTGCACCTTCGAGTCCATGGATCTGTTCTTCTCCTATCGACGGGAGAAACAGTGCGGACGGCAGACGGCCCTCATCTGGATGGAGAAATGAAAAGACCGGCCGGGATTACCCGGCCGGTCCTGGCTGTGAGGTGAAAGGCCGGAACTATTCCGCGGCCAACCCTTTCTGAACGTCGTTCAAAAGGGCCTGGGCCTGCTTGAGCTTGTCGGCCTGGGCCTGGTCGACCTGAGTGCTCAGAAAGGCGGCCTTTTGGGAAATTTCCTGAACCTGGGAGGTCAGAACCATTTTTCGGGCCTTTTCAGGCAGGTTCTGCAGGGAGGACAGGCTGGTCTCCAGTCCGTCCATCCGGGATCCAAGTTGTGTGATCTGTCCTTGGACGGCTTCCAGGGCCTCGACCTTGTGGTTCAGGCTGCTGAAATTCTGGCTGAACCCGAAGAAGAAGACCACGAGCAGGATGACGCAAAGGATGGCCACAAAAAGGCCGATCCTGCCCATGTCCTTGCGGCTGGAATCGATGATGTCGTGTTGGACCGCGTTTTTGTAGTCGGTTTGTTCGCCGTGCAGAGGCTGAACTTTTTCGGCAGCGTTCATTATGTTCCTCCTGGTGATTGATTGGTTTCATGTCCGTTCAGCGACAATCGAATGTCATTTCTTACCTGAGATCCATTGATGAGGCAAGAAAGGCATCGGCGGGTTCGGACCGTGGGTCTGGGTAGCCGTGCGACCGGTCGAAGCCCCTGATTTATTGAGCGGTCAGAGCCCGGCTAGGGTGGCCCGTTCCCGGTTCATTTCAGTCAGCAAATCCTCCAAACTCCATTGGGCCGAGGTCGGGGTCAGGGTGGCCATAAGCTGCGGAGTGAATCGGAGGGTCTTGAACAGGTTCAGCAGGCCGTGGACCTCCTGCTCGGTGCAGCCGGACATGATTGTGGCCCTGGCTAGGGGCGAGACTTGTCCCATGCCGGAGCGGTGTTCCCGGTCTAGGATCTCGCTTATGACCAGTTCCTGGTCCTCGTCGGTGGCGAAAATCACGTTTAGATCGCCAAGGCTTCCGGCCCCGGACAGACCGCGGAGCAGCTTGATCTGATCCTGAACCGGAAATCCGCAGACCAGCAGGGCCCTTGGCCCGAACATGGGTTCGTCCGCTTGGCCCAGCCGAGTAAACGTGGCTTCAGGTGACATTACCTTTCCTCTTATATTTCAGTGAAAAAAGGCGGCCCGGGCTTTCCCAGGCCGCCTCAACGTCGGTCGTTGTCAAAACCCTAGTCCTTTTTCTTTTCGCTTTCGCAGACCGGGCACCCCTCGGCCATCACTTTCAGGGCCTCGTAGCGTTCGGTATAGTCCTTCTCGATTTTGGTTCTCAGCATTTTGGAATCTTCCGGGAACATGCGCTCCAAGAGGTTGTAGCGGTTCTCGCCGGAGAGGAATTCCTGCAGGGTACCGTCCGGGGCCTTGGATTCGAGAACAAATGGGTTCTTGCCCTGGTCCTTGAGCCTTGGGTCGAAGCGGTACAGGGGCCAGTAGCCCGAGTCAACAGCCAGCTTTTCCTCGAACTGGGTCTTGCCCATGCCCTTCTTGATGCCCTGGCCGATGCACGGGGCGTAGCAGATGATGATGGATGGGCCGGGATAGCTCTCGGCCTCCATCAGGGCCTTGAGAAACTGCTGTTTGTTGGCGCCCATGGAGACCGAGGCCACATAGATGTAGCCATAGGTCATGAGCATTCGACCGAGGTCCTTCTTGCCGGTCCGTTTGCCGGCGGCGGCGAACTTGGCGATGGACCCCAAGGGCGTGGACTTGGAGGACTGCCCCCCGGTGTTGGAATAAACCTCGGTGTCCAGGACCAGGATGTTGATGTCTTCGCCCGAAGCCAGGACGTGGTCCAGACCGCCGAAGCCAATGTCGTAGGC
>RZZR01000216.1 GCA_009929795.1 Deltaproteobacteria bacterium
ATATTCAAGCCTTCATGGCGAGTAAAACCATTATAATTGATTTTCTATTCATCTCAGGATCGGCATCCAACCGCTTCATAGACAAAGAAAAATTAATTGAAATAATGGAAATTGCCAATAAAAAAATTATGAAAATCAGTCTCTAGGGCCTTCGAATAATAATTTTCGGCCTGTTGTCGACAGACGTTGGCCGCGAGGCCCACGGCTCTGGCCTTGCGATGGGTGACGAAACCGGGTAGCTGTGACGGCCTGGGAGCGACAGGGTGGACGAGTCAAGTCCTTTTTAGGCTTCGTCGTCTCCCCGGTTCCACTCTCCCCGTTTTCACGTCATCATCAGAGGAGCGAAAATCATGAAGAAACAGTGCGCTGTCGTGTTGGCCGTACTTGCCGGAATGCTTCTGGCGAGCCACGTCCTGGCCGCGGATCCGGTCAAGATCGGGATGATCACCACCCTGTCCACCAAGGCCGGGTATCTGGGCGAGGACATCCGGGACGGGTTCCAGCTGGCCATCGACCAGGAAGGCGGAACCCTGGGCGGGGTGCCGGTGGATCTTCTGGTGGAGGACGACGGGGCCAAGCCCGAAAAGGGCAAGCAGATCGCCGAGCGGTTCGAGGTCAAGGACGGGGTCAAGATCATGACCGGCATCGTCTTTTCCAACGTGGCCATGGCTGTGATCCCCAAGGTCGTCCGGGACGGAGTGGTCTATCTGAGCGCCAATGCGGGGCCGTCCAAGCTGGCCGGAGACATGTGCAATCCGAACTATTTCAGCGTGTCCTACCAGAACGACAATCTGGACGAGGTGGTCGGCCAGTACGTGACCGAGGCCGGTTTCACAAACGTCTATCTTCTGGCTCCCAACTATCCGGCGGGCAAGGACCATCTGGCCGGTTTCAAGCGCTACTACAAGGGCAACATCGCCGGCGAGGTCTACACCAAGCTCGACCAGTCGGACTACGCCGCGGAAATCGCCGGCCTGCGGGCGGCCAAGCCCGACGCGGTCTTCTTCTTCCTGCCCGGAGGCATGGGCATCAATTTCCTCAAGCAATACGCCCAGGCCGGCCTGCAACAGGAGATTCCCCTGTTCGGCCCGGCCTTCTCCTTTGACGAGCGCATCCTGGGGGCCGTGGGCGAGGCGGCTCTGGGAGTCAAGAACGGGTCCCAATGGTCCCACGATCTGGACAATCCGGCCAACAAGCAGTTCGTGGAAGCCTTCAAAAAGGCCTATGGCCGGACCCCGACCCTGTACGCCAGCCAGGGCTACGACACGGCTAGGCTCATCGCCTCGGCCCTGAAGAAGACCGGAGGCATAGCCGATCTGGACGCCTTCCGGGCCGCGCTGAAAAAAGCCGATTTCGAGTCGGTCCGGGGGAATTTTTCCTTTGGCACCAACCAGCATCCGGTGCAGGATTTCTATATCCGAGAAGTGATCAAGACCGAGAACGGATACACCAACAAGACCATCAAGAAGGTCTTCTCCAACCACGTCGACGCCTACGCGGACCAATGCTCCATGTAGTCATCTGAAGAAGGGGACCCGGCAACGGGTCCCCTTTTTTTGCCGATCATGCTGCTTTTCCTCGAACAACTCCTGAACGGTCTGCAACTGGGCATCACCCTGTTCCTCATGTCGGCCGGGCTGACCCTGGTTTTCGGCATCATGCGGGTCATCAATCTGGCCCATGGGTCCTTCTACATGATCGGAGCCTATGTGGGGGCCACGGCGATGGCGACCACGGGGTCCTTCCTCCTCGGGCTGGCAGCGGCCTTGCCGGCGGCCGCCCTCGTGGGCATGGCCGTGGAGTGGCTGGTGCTCCGCCATCTCTACGACCGGGATCATCTGGACCAGGTTCTGGCCACCTTCGGATTGATCATGTTCTTCAACGAGTCGGCCCGAATGATCTGGGGACGGCAGCCGCTGTTCATGGATGTTCCCTCCTGGCTGGCCGGTCATGTGACCATTGTGGATGGGCTTTCGTATCCGGTCTACAGGCTGGCGGTCATCGTCGCCGGCTTGGCCGTGGCCGTTTTTCTCTGGTTTCTGTTCGCCCGGACGCGTCTGGGCATGCGCATCAGGGCCGGGGCCACGAACCGGGAGATGGTCGGGGCCCTGGGTGTGAACATCTCGCTTCTCTACACCCTGGTCTTCGGTCTGGGGGCCTTGCTGGCCGGATTGGCCGGGGTCATGGCCGGGCCCATTCTGGCCGTGGAGTCGGGCATGGGCGAGAGCATCCTCATCCTGACCTTTGTGGTCATCGTCATCGGCGGCATCGGGTCGGTCAAGGGAGCCGTGGTCGGGGCCCTGCTGGTCGGGCTGGTGGACACCCTGGGCCGGGCCTTTCTGCCGACCCTGCTCCGTCTGGCGTTTGACTCCTCCACGGCGGACACGGCCGGATCGTCCCTGGCCTCCATGGCCATCTACATCCTCATGGCCATGGTCCTTCTCTGGAAGCCCAGCGGCCTCTTTCCGGTGCAGAGCGCATGAGCCCGGCAACTCGACAGGGGCTCATCCTTGTGGCCGGGGGTATGTTTCTGGCCGCTTTGCCGGGCGTGGCCCAGATTCTGGACCAGCCCTATCTTTTGTCCCTGTTCAGCCGGATCCTCATCTACGCTCTGGCCGCCGTCAGCCTGGACCTGCTTCTCGGGGTGGGCGGCCTGATCAGTCTGGGCCACGCCGCCTATCTTGGCATCGGAGCCTATGTGGTCGGGATATTCTTTCAGCACGGGATGGAGAGCGAGCCGATCCTGGCCTGGCCTTTCCTGATCCAGGGCAGCGAGAACGCCCTGGTGGTCTGGCCAGCGGCCGTGATCGTCTCGGCCCTGCTGGCTTTCATGATCGGCGCCCTGTGCCTGCGGACCAGGGGCATGCATTTCATCATGATCACCCTGGCCTTTGCCCAGATGTTCTACTACTTCTTCGTCTCCTTGGAGAAATACGGCGGGGACGACGGCCTGTCTCTGTATTCCCGCAACACCCTGCCCGGCCTGGACCTCGGCAACGATCTCCATTTCTATTACGTCTGCCTGTTCTTTCTGGCCGTATTTCTGGTTCTGGCGGTCCGGCTGTCGCGGTCCAGGTTTGGCCTAGTCCTTCGGGGGGCCAAGGAGAACGATCGGCGGGTCAACGCCCTTGGCATCAATACCTACTGGTACAAGCTGACCTGCTTCGTCATTGCCGGGGCCGGAGCGGGACTGGCCGGAGCCCTGCTGGCCAACCAGACCGAGTTCGTCAGCCCGGGGCTTCTGCACTGGACCTTGTCCGGGGAATTGATGGTCATGGTCCTTTTGGGAGGGATGGGCACGCTTTACGGTCCGGTGGCCGGAGCGGCCCTGTTCCTGCTTTTGGAAGAGGGCCTGGCCATGTACACCGAGCATTGGATGTTCTTCATGGGACTCATCCTTGTCCTGGTGGTCGT
>RZZR01000217.1 GCA_009929795.1 Deltaproteobacteria bacterium
ACTGGGGACCAGCCTGTATGATTGCCGGACGGAAGTAGCAAACCCCAATTCTCAGTATCCGATGCATCGATATCGGACAACATTTGAAACGAATCACTCCAACTCGACGGATTTTGCGTAATCCAGTACAAATGGGACAAGGTCTCAACCTGCCTGGGATTGCCGAGAGGTTCGACAGGAATCGGTTCGGCATAAAGCCCATTGGTGGAAAAAACCATGGCCGTTATGAGCCAAATAAACAACCTCAGTGATATTTTCTTCATAAACTGCCCGCCCCCATTTTTTGATCAAAAGCCCTGGATCGAGACAAAATCGCTATGATTTCCATAGTCAGTTATCAAGCAACATCATGATAGCACCGGGCGAAAAAACTCTTCCCGCTCCCACGAGCACACGCCAGACATGGACCACGCAGGCATTGGTCTCCCCGCCCATGCCTCGTTCGACCATGAACACCCGGCCGTTTTCACTGTCAAAGGTCATGCCGCCGGCATTCCAGCAGGTGGTCCCGGTCTGGTAGAACTCACTCGGTTTCCAGACCGCGTAGGGCAGCACTTTCCATGGATCGGCTTGCCCTTTGGCTATGTCTCCCAAGGCGTGGACATCGTAGAAGATGACTTGGCGTTCGCTTGGATCGCAATGATATCCCTGACCGTCTCCGCAGGGATCACCGCACTCGCTCCCTCCGTAACAATTTCGACTGCCTTTGAGGCCGAGAAGCATGATTGCCCGTTTGGAGCCGGTGTCCACAAAGGCTCCGCCGGTCCAGTCGTCGCACATTGAAAATAATGGATAGTCGCATTCGGCCGTGGGTCCGATGTTGGGTCCGGCGCACCCGGGGTACTTGACCCGGTAGTAAAGGAAAGGCAATGCATCGAGATCGCCTGTGGGCTCATCCGAATCCAGTGCCCGGAAGGCGAACAGGGTCGGACCCTGGGAGCCGCCGTCCGTGGTCACCGGATCGATGGAGGCCGGTGTGCCCCGGGACCGCCCGGTCACCAGACGCCGACCCCCGAGATACTGGTCGGCGTACCACTGGGGCACGGTGAACAGATAGGAGCCCATCTTCCGGCCGTGAAAGGGAGCAGCGTCCGGCCCGACATGAAACACGCCCCGGGCTCCACTGCCGTCCATGTTCGACATCCAAATGGTCGGGAAGGTGTCCTCGCCGAAAACCCCTTCGGCATACCAGCCTTCCAATGCCCCGTAGACCTTGTCCTGACTTTGGGTTCCGGTCCTGGGCATATACTCAATGTCGCTGACAAAGACATACTCCCGGTGCACGGTGGCAACCAGGCCCTGGTCATAGTTGATCATCCCGCCCGAGAGCTGGGCCAATGGCAGGGACTCCCAGTTGGAAGCCTTGGTCGGCGTGGGAATGAGCACTTGCCCATAGTAGGAGTAGCAAATCCAGGAAGGATCCCAGCAGGCCTCGGCGGGATGTTCCGGACTGGAAGGAGCCTGGAATCCGGTCATCAAAAGGCTCCCCCGGCCTCCGTCGCCCAAAGGGTAGTAGGACATGCCAAGTGCCCCCCAGTTGAACTCGTCCGGCAGACGGAAGGCACCTTGGTAAACGAGGTCCGTAGGCTGGAGCCGCTCGACCGGAGTGTCCGCAGCCAGCACAAGGGAGGAGGCCTGCAGAGACAACGCGGCCCAAATAATTAGACCCAAAAAGAGAAAAGCTGTTTCCACCGGTCCTTGGAACATATTCCGAGGCCCCTTCATCGTTCTTCCTCCTAGACGCAATTGAACGCCACGATTGTCCCCACATACCATTCCCAGAGCTCGTTGACCATACCCTCTTGGACGATTCCAGGTCTCAATCCGCCACAACCCTCCCCCTTGAGACAGACTCTCCGTCCCGGTTTCAGTCGCTGGTCAAGGCCCCAGCATTTCCTTTGACAGGCCCGACTGGTCGTGGTGTAAAACAGGCTTCACACATAAAATGTGACCACGAGGTTTCTATGATCCAGATATTGATGATTCCGTTCATAGCTCTGACCCTGTTGACCTGCCCGAGACTGGTCTTGGCCGATCCTCTGGATGATGAGATTGAAGGCATCGTCAAGGACTTCCAAATCCACATGAATCGTCTCGACCCCGGCAAAACCTACCATGTTGTTGTCCGCTTCTTCATAGACTCCACGACCAAAAAGACCAACCGACTGACGGAAGAAATCGAGCGGACTCTCATCGAGACCGTCATCGATCGCCTCGGTGACCGCCAGAACATCGTCGTCCTCGAACGAAATCGTCTCAAGGACCTGGATCGGGAAATGACCTTTGACACCGACGGGGAAATGACCTGGGACAAGAAGATGTTCCAAAAAATCGGGGCAGGCTTTCTCATCACCGGCAGCGTGACGGGGTACAGCGACCATGTCCGCATCAGGGCCAAGATGATTGACATCTTGACCGGAGCCATCGTTACCGGAGCCCGGGCCAAGGTCCGCTTGGACGAATTGGACCCGGTTCTGGCTGCCGACTACAAGTCAGAAGAAGACAAAAAAAAGGTCTCGGCGCCCTCGGTCAAGCCCAAGGAGGAAACCCAGGCCGAACCAAACTGGCCGCCCAGCTATGACGACTCCTCTGGGAACCAGAACAACCTGTTCAGCGACGAGTATGAGCCATATCAACAGCAACAGCCGCAAACCATGGGCTGGCATTGCTGCGATTATTATTACAATATGCCTCAGTGTACGATGAACGCTCCAGGCCCGTTGGGATCCCCGTGCTTCTGCCTTGGTATCCCCGGCCAAGGCTACGTCTGCCCCTGACCGGGATGCGGATCGAAACCGAGATCATTTCCGTGGACGAAGGTCGGGAGGCCCTGAAATCTGGTTCCCCCTTTCTGACCGCAGAGGAAATCGAACCGCACCGCCATCGGGCCGACGCCCCCCAGCGTCTGGCCGCACGCATCGCCGCCAAACGGGCCGTGGCCCGAGCCCTGGGCCTGGAAAACGATTTCTCCTGCTGGCCGCTCATAGCCATCGACAACCTGCCTTCTGGTCAGCCCATGGTCCAACTTCAAGGATCCTTGGCCAAGCTGACGATCAGCCCTGCCAAACTACTCCTGTCACTCTCCCATTGCCCCACCCATGCCGTGGCCTTGGTGGTCTTGGAACGAGTCGGCCGACAGGGATGACAAAAAGCCCGGTCGTCTTCCGATGACCGGGCTCCTTTTCTTTTTCAAAGCCCTCGAAGCGGCCTGACTTGTTGGCTCTATCCAAACCTGTGCATTTGCCCCTTGAACGGGACGGTCCATTGACTCACAAAGCCCCAGTCCCTGATCTGTCCATGGTCATTGTGGTTTTTTCCAGAAAACCACCGAAGCCGTGCATTCCTCGCGGACCACATCGCCGTCGGCCAAG
>RZZR01000218.1 GCA_009929795.1 Deltaproteobacteria bacterium
GCCCCGACCTGCTGCATGACCCCGTCCTTCATGACCACGATCTTGGAGGACATGCTGAGGGCCTCGCGCTGGTCGTGGGTGACGAAGACGGTAGTCAGACCGAGGCGTTGCTGGAGGTTGTCGATCTCCCGGCGCATCTCCTCCCGGAGATTCTCGTCCAAGGCCGAGAGTGGCTCGTCCATGAGCAGGACGTCGGGCTCGATGACAATGGCCCGGGCCAGAGCGATGCGCTGCTGCTGGCCGCCCGAGAGCTGGGAGGGTTTACGTTTCTCCACCCCGGGCAGGCGGACCATCTCCAGGGCCTGTTTGACCCGGCCCGGAATCTCGGACTTGGGTACGTCCCGGTACTTGAGGCCGAAGGCCACGTTGTCGAAGATGGTCTTGTGGGGGAAGAGGGCGTAGTTCTGGAAGATCATGCCCAGATTCCGTTTGTGGATGGGCACGTTGTTCATGCGTCGGCCCTTGATGAAGATGTCTCCGGAGGTGGGCGTTTCCAGCCCGGCGATCATCCGCAGGATGGTGGTCTTGCCGCAGCCCGAAGGCCCGAGCAGTGTCACCAGTTCCCCGTCATCGATGGTCAGGTCGATTTTCTTCACGGCCTGGACCTTGCCGAAGCTCTTGGTCAGGCCCCTGAGTTCCACGGTGGGCTGTGGGCTCGCTGTCACGTTATCCTCGTTTTCCGCTGATGTTCCATGAATGGGGAGGGGCCGGGCAAGCCCCTCCCTGATGCGTAGTTTCAAAAGGTCCGGCCTAGGCCCCGGCCATGACCCTGTCCCATTGCTCGGCCCATTCGAGCTGGTGTCCATTCCAGTAGTCGGGATCGCCGAAGAGATAGCCATCGAGGCGGCCGGTGGGATCGAAGGCCGGGAGCTTGGTCACGCCCTCGGGCATTTTGATCTTGGTCGGGTCGAGGCTCGGCGGATATTTCTGGCCCAAAGCCACGGCAATGGCCGCATCGGGCTCGAGCATGAAATTCAAAAGTTTTTCGGCCACGGCCAGGTCCGAGCCTTTGATGACGTATATGCATTCCTGCCAGGAATAGGTGTTGTGGGGGGCCAGATAGCCGATGGGGTGACCCTGTTCCTGAAGGGCGGCCACACGCCCGGACCAGGCCACGGTGGCGTAGATCTCGTCGTTGGCCAGAAGGTTCATGAGCTCGGCTCCGGAGCCCCAATATTTTTTCATCAGGTTCCGCTGGTCGCGCAGAACTTTCCAGACGGCCTTCAAGTCCTTGATGTCGTTGGGACTCTGGTCTGTGTACAGGGCGGCGTACCAGATGTTGGTTCGCCAGTCGGTCCAGCTTCCCAGCTTGCCCTTGAGGCTTTCGTCGAACAGGAGGCCAGCTCCGAGCTTTTCGGCCTTGTCCTTGGAGACATACTTGGTGTTGTAGGCGATTCCGGTCTGGCCGAGGTCGTAGGGCACGGCCGACAGGGCTCCGCCGGTGATCTTCCGTAGAGGAGTGATCATGCCCTCCATGACGTTTTTGAGGTTTGGAATATTCTCGGTGTTCAGGGCCGAGTCAAACCCCAGGCTTTTGTACCGGGCGTAGTCGAAGACTCCGCTCAGATGCGCGACATTGAATTCTCCACCCGGAGGGAACGAAGCCTTGACCCGGGTCAGGTAGGAATCCATGTCGCCGAACTCACCCTCGATGACCTTGATGCCGGTGGCCTTGGTGAAGGGTTCAAAGGCGTATTTGCGGAAGGCCTCTGACGTGGTGCCGCCCCAGCCGTCGAAACGGATGCCCTTGGCGGCCATGGCCTGGCGGATAAGGGTGAAGGGTCCTCCGACCAATCCGGCGGCGACCCCGGCCAGGCCGAGATATTTGAGGAAATCGCGTCTGGGCAATTTTCCCGAGGTGTGGGCATCGGCGACGGCGTTCAGGGTTTTTAAGGAATCGGACATGGTATCCTCCATTGGGGTTTGGTTCCTCGGCGATTCGTGGCCCGGGGCCGGGGAATGGTTCAGTTTCTGCTCAGTTTTCGGACCAGGAATCCGGCCAGGAGCGGGGTGGCCACGGTGAGCACGATCATAACCGTGCCCAGGGCGTTGATCTCCGGACTGACCGAATTTCTGAGCATGCCGAATATTTTGACCGGCACGGTCTGTTGCTCGGCCGTGGCCCAGAACAGGGTGGCGGTGATGTCGTCAAAGGAAATGGTGAAGGAAAAGAGCATGCCGGCCAGGATGGCGGGCATGAGCAGGGGCAAGGTGACTTCAATGAAGGTCCTGAAGGGGCTGGCACCGAGGGTCTGGGCGGCCTCCTCGTAGGATTTCTTGATGCCGCCCAAGCGGGCCTGCACGATGAGCAGGACATAGGGCAGAGTCAGAACGACGTGGCCGATGAGGAGAAGAAGAAAGCTTTTTGGCTGCTGGAGCCAGCGGATGAAGATGAGTAGGGCAACGCCCAGGACGACTTCGGGGATCATGATGGGGGCCAGAAGCAGGGTGTTGATGGTATTCTTGCCCGGAAAGTCATAGCGGACAAAGGCCATGGCCGCCAGGATGCCGATGGTTGTGGCCGTGACCGCAGTCAGGCTTCCCAGGATGAGGGAGTTCTTGAAGGCGTTGATGATGGCCTCGTTCTGGGCCAGTTTGACGAACCATTTCACGCTGAATCCGGTCATGGGAAAGGACCCGAACTGCTCCGGGTTGAAGGCCAGGACCATGACCACGACGATGGGCGCGAACATGAAGATGTAAACAAGAAAGGTGTATATCTTGATGAGGGTCCAGCCGGATATTTTCATGATCTGCTCCTGGTTTCTCTAGTTGGCGCTCAGGCTTTTAAAAATCTGGTTGATGCCCAGGTAGCGATTGTAGACCCAGACGATGGTGCCCAGAAGAGCCAGGAGGATGACGCTGATGGCCGATCCAAAGGGCCAATCCAGGGTGCCGACGATCCGCTTGAAGATCAGATTGGAGATGAGGCTGTCGCCGGGTCCACCCAAAATCATGGGCGGGAGATAGGTGCCGGCCGTGAGGACGAAGACCAGGAGGCAGCCGGCGCTGACCCCGGGCAGGCTCAAGGGCAGGGTGACTTCCAGAAAGGCCTGCCATTCGGTGCAGCCCATGCTTTTGGCCGCTTCGTGGAGGCTTCTGTCGATGCCCTCCAGGCTGACGTAGATGTTCAGGATCATGAAGGGCAAAAGATACTGGATGAGGCCCATGAGCACGGCCCCTTCGTGGTAGAGCATGGACAGGGGCTCGTCGATGAGACCCAGACTCAAGAGAGTGTGGTTGATGAAGCCGGTATCGCCCAGGATGTTGACCCAGCTCATGGTTCTGATGATGAAACTGATCCAGAAGGGGAGCATGATCAGCAAGAGGAGCAGGGA
>RZZR01000219.1 GCA_009929795.1 Deltaproteobacteria bacterium
CGCCCGGCTGAACGAGTTCGAGCGCAGCCTGTGCCTGCCCTGCGTGCGCATTGAAAGCACCATCCCAAAACCCCCGGAATCGACTTGGTCTCATTGCTGGCCCGGCCAGAACGAGCGTGATCAGTGGAGCCCGGCCGAATGGTACCAGCTCATGACCCCCTCCCACAAGGACGGCGAGACCTCCGCCCGTCTCAAGCTCCCCTGGCGCGAGAACAACCTGTATCCGGAAGTGGATACCTCTTTTGCCCTGTTGCGCGAGGCCTTCGAAAACGTCCTGGCTGAAGCCCTGAGCAGCGCGCCGGTGAATGTTCGCGAACGGCTGGAAACCACCTCACCAATGCTCCGGACCATGGCCCCGGCCTTTGCCGCGCAACGGATTCTGCGTGCGGTGGGACGATAGAACTGTTCAGCTTCCACATCCTTCTTTCTGCTGCGACGAAAGGCCTCGCGCCAAAAAACATCGATCTCAAATATTGACTTCGCAGTTCAGCCTCTTTATACATATACCCCGTACCAGTATATAAAGGAGGTGAACGATGTCTCTTTGCGGTGATGACCACCCGAAATTGATTGCCCGGATCAACCGAATCGAGGGGCAGATTCGTGGCCTGAAAAAAATGGTCGCCGAGGAACAGGCCTGCCTGGACGTTCTGAAGCAGATAGCGGCGGCATCGGGCGCTCTGAGATCGTTGGGCGCCGTTATCCTGGAAGACCATTTGAAGGGGTGCGTGGCCAACGCCATTCGAAACCATGACCACGAGTCGGAATTGATTGCTGAGGTTGTCGATATTTTCAACAAATTCAGCAAGTAGGAGGCTACTGCATGATCGGCCGCTTCTCGAAATTGGGCGTATATCAGGAATTGTTCAGGTCACGCGACTTCTATGTCGCCTTTGGGGCCGGCTTGCTGGCCCTGATCGGCTATTTGATCGACTACGGCCATCCGTCACCGAGCGCGAATGGAACAGCCTTCGCCCTCATGTCAGTGACCATCAACGGGCTGCCCATCGTCTGGGGGTCCGTGAAAGGCCTGGCCGAACGGAGCGTCAACGTCGACGAGCTCGTCAGCCTCGCCATTGTCGCCAGTCTGATTCAGGGGGAATACTTGGCTGCGGCGGTCGTCAGTTTCGTCATGACCATCGGCGCCCTGATCGAAAGAGCAACCAGCGATTCGGCCCGCAAGGCCATTCAATCCCTGATCCGAATATCGCCGGAAACGGCCACGGTCTTGCGGGAAGGCCGAGAGCATGCCGTTCCCGTCGAGGATCTGGCCGTCGGCGAACACATCCTCGTCAAGCCCGGAGACCGCATCCCGGTCGACGCCGTTGTCGTTTCCGGCGCATCCGCCGTGGACGAATCGATCATGACCGGCGAATCCTTGCCTGTGGACAAGAAGACCGGCGACACGGTTCTTGCCGGCACCCTGAACTACAATGGGGTTCTGAAGGCTCAGGCCCTCAAGGTGGGACACGATACGACCCTGGGCAAAATCATCAAACTGGTCAGCGAGGCCGAATCGTACCGGCCCAAAAGCGCCAGGCTCATCGACCGGTACGCCCGCTGGTTCACCCCGGTCATCCTGACTTGCGCCGCCCTTGCCTGGGCCTTGACCGGAGAAATCAGCCGGGCCATCGCGGTTCTGATCGTCGGCTGCCCGTGCGCCCTGATCCTGGCCGCGCCCACGGCGACCGTGGCCGCACTGGGACGAGCGGCCAGGGCGGGTGTGCTTGTCAAAGGGGGACGGTTCCTCGAACAGGCCGCCTCCGTCAAAGCGGTCCTTTTCGACAAGACCGGGACATTGACCTTGGGAGAGCCCAAAGTGGTCGAGATCACCTGCTCGGAGGGCGTCTCCAGGGAAGAGGTGCTTTCCTTCGCCGCCAGCGCCGAACAGCATTGCACGCACCCCCTGGCCCGGGCGATCATCAAGGCGGCCCATTACGCCAGGGTGGCGATCAACGGCCCCCAGGACGTCTTCCATGAAATCGGCCTCGGCGTCCGGGCCATGGTGAACGGCTCGATGATCGAGGTCGCCAACGCCTCCACGTACGCGGCCGCCCAGACATTTCCTCCCCGGTTCAAGTCCTGTGTGGACGATTCGATTTCACTCGGCATGACTCCCCTCGTTGTCATGAGGGACCAGAGGCCGGTCGGCCTGTTCGGCGTGACCGATGCGATCCGGCCCGAGGCGGCGCGGACCGTCCAGGAGTTCAAAAGCCTGGGGATCGATTCACTGGCCATAGTATCCGGCGATCACGAGAAGTCGGCGGCCCGCGTTGCCCAATCGGTTGATATCGACAAGATCTACGCCAACCTGAAGCCCCGGGACAAAGTGGGTATCATCACGTCCTACCAGTCGAGGAGCATGCCGGTGATGTTCGTCGGTGACGGCATCAACGACGCGCCGGCCCTGGCCACCGCGGAAGTCGGTGTGGCCATGGGTGCCGCGGGGACGGACGTCGCCCTGGAAACGGCCGACATCGCTCTCACGCACGACGATATTTCCAGATTGCCATGGCTGATTCGACTCTCGCGCAGGATGCTCGGGATAATAAAGATCAACATCGCGTTCTCCTTGGCCTTCAACGCCCTGGCGGTCGTCGCCGGCGGCATGGGATGGCTGACCCCCGTCATGGCCGCCATAGCCCACAATGTCGGCAGCGTTCTCGTCGTCATGACCTCGGCCAGCTTGGCGGTGTACCCCGATTCTTCGAAACCATGATCCAATCCCTTGAGATCTCATCCCAGTGGCTTATGGTAGACGGTCATGTCTCCAGGCTCCCCCAGATTTGAGTATTGTTGAGCAACATCCTGCCGTGTTCGTACCCGGCCCGGGCGATGGCGCGGTGGTGACGACGCCCTCGTCGATCAACTCCATTTCCATGCGAGCCGGGAGATCCCCGGCCGCGCCTCGACCTCGCCATGCGGACCTGGCGGCGAAATCAGTCATCTCCATCCACTTCCAGGATCTGTCCACTTCAGAGGACGCGGCGGACGACAGTCTTCCCCCCCGTCGAACATACCGGCCAAAATTGACGACCCCCATCAGTTCCGACTACAAACCTACATTCAATTGCCCAATAATCATCCCCTAAAGCATGGAATCATAAAAATAAAATTAAATAAATTAAACGAGTTGAAATCCGAACGCCTGACCATGGGTCAGATTCTTTGCGACTTCTGATACCACCGATTCCGACAGGCCCTTGACTCATCGACACGGGCCGCCTCCGGGCGGCCTTTTTTTTTGGAAAAAACATGCGCACTTCCCTCGACTGTCTTCCCTGCTTCCTCCGTCAGGCTCTGGCCGGTGTTCGACTCATGGCCCCGAACGATCCGT
>RZZR01000220.1 GCA_009929795.1 Deltaproteobacteria bacterium
CCGACCACGTCCTAACCTCGGACTCGAGATTCCGAAACAGCCTGAAAAAGGCCCCGATCCCAATCTCCGAAAAGCCCTACTACCTCATGCTGTCCTTTTCCCTGGTCGAAAACCATCCGGATCTGGCATTCAAAATCTGGGACACCCTGGCCTTGCTTCGCGATTCCGAACGATTCAGAAACGTCGTTCATGACTTCTGGGCCCATCAACCCACGGAGTGATCCTCCCGCGCAATTCGCCCAGGCGAAAAATCGTTTCGACTCCTTCGCCCTGACATCCCATCCCGTAACTTCATCATTGACGCGGCACCGCCATTTATCGTATTTCTACGATCAACGATGAGACTGACTCCGCAAGAACAGACAGAGCTCGCCGCCCTGACCAAGGCCCTGGGGCATCCGGCCCGGGTGGCCATTCTTCAGCACCTCCTTGAAACCGACTCCTGCGTCTGTGGCCGAATCGTCGAGGTCCTCCCCCTGGCCCAGTCCACGGTCAGCCAGCATCTCAAGCAGTTGCGAACGGCCGGACTCATTCGGGGAGAAATAGAAGGACCCAGAATCTGTTATTGCGTCGATACAAACGGTCTGGATCGCCTGAAAACTTTACTGCACGCATTGCTGGAAGAGAACCCATAAATACCGTTTGAAGACTTGCCGTCAATCCACACGAGGAACAACATGACATCAGGCACCTCTAAAACTGTTCGCCGGCGGGCGGAAGAATTGTTTGCGTCCGGCTTGTACTGCGCAGAAAGCGTCCTCCAGGCCCTTGCTGTTAGTGGCCACCTATATGGAGCCAAAGCGTGGCCACTTAATGGAGCCATTTTGTGGCCAGTTAATCGGGCCAGTGTGTGGCCACTTTAATGGAGCCACCTTCGGGTCTGCCCGAAGAGAATGAGAACTAAGTGCACCTTTTCCTGACTGCTCGCGACATCTATGTCTACCTTCAGCCAAGCAAGGAGGTAGGACATGGCAAACAGGAGGTTCGAGGTGCACGAGATACGCAACGTCATTGTCAGGATGCGATTGGGGGATAGCGATCGGGAGATTCAAAAGGTCGGATTGATGGGGCGGGCCAAGGCTGCATGCCTTCGGAAGGATGCATTGGAACGGGACTGGCTCGACATCGAGAAGACCTTGCCTTCGAATGAAGTCATAGCGGCGGAACTCGCCCATCGAGGTATGGCCCGGGAAACGAAATCTCATGTGAGGGAGCATGTCGATGAGATTCGAGCATGGGTTGCATCAGGCGTTACGGCGATGGCTATTCATCAGACTTTGATCAGAAGATACGGATTCAAGGGGGCCTACAACAGCGTCAAGCGCTTTGTCCGTCAATGCCGTGAAAACAAAGGCCCGCGAAGCATGGTTCTCGATTTCGAGCCGGGGGAAGCGGCTCAGGTGGACTTTGGAGCAGGGCCGTTGATGACGGATGCGGCGACAGGCGAAGTGTTCAAGACGTGGTTCTTTGTGATGACTTTGGCCTTCAGTCGGCATCAGTACCTTGAGTTTGTCAGGGACCAGAAGGTGTCGACCTGGCTTGGCTGTCACCGCCGGGCCTTCGAGTTTTTCGGTGGCTTGCCGCGTAGGGTGATCATCGACAACCCCAAGTGCGCCATCACCAAGGCCTGCTATCACGATCCCGTGGTCCAACGCTCTTATGCCGAATTTGCCGAGGGATACGGTTTTTTGATTTCTCCCTGTCCGGTCAGGGAACCGAAGAAGAAAGGCATCGTGGAATCGGGAGTGAAGTACGTGAAGAGGAACTTCCTGGCGTTGCGGGACTTCCGAGGGCTTGAGGACGTGAACCGCCAGGCCGGTGAGTGGGTGATGGGAACGGCGGGGAACAGGGTTCACGGGACGACCTTGGAGCGTCCCCTGAGCAGGTTCTCCGAAACGGAAAAGGCCTTTTTGCAGCCGATTCCGGACGTCGTCCCGGAACTGGTGCATTGGGCCATGGCCAGAGTTCATGGAGATTGCCACGTCCAGGTGGAGAAATGCCGGTACTCCGTGCCCTTCAAGTTCATCCGTTGCGAAGTTTGGATTCGTCTGGGCGACTCGGTTCAGATATACCACGACCAAGAGATGGTGGCCGTGCACCCGCGCCTGGCCCGTCCCGGCCGGCGTTCGACGGTCCGCGATCACTTGCCTCCCGAAGCCCAGGCCTATCTGATGGCCGATCCCCAGTACTGTCTGGAGCAAGCCGAAAAGATCGGAGAGAACTGCCGGGAACTTGTCGAGGAGTTGTTCTCCGACCGTGTTCTCGATCGGCTACGAGCCGCCCAAGGGATCATCAAACTTTCGAAAATGTATGGAAAGAAACGCCTTGAGGCCGCCTGTATCCGTGCTCTGGGTCATGGAACGGTGAGCTACCGAAACGTGAAGGCAATTCTGGAACGTGGTCTGGATCAGGAAGCTGTGGCCGGAACGGAACTGGCTCCGGCCTATCTCGGCCGAGCCAAGTACTCGTCCTCTCAACCCTGCATCCAGTGAGGCCGAAATGAATCCCATGCCTCAGATATCTCCCTTGCTCAAACAGCTGCGCCTGTCGGGTGTTCTGGATTCACTGGAAGAACGAAATCGTCAAGCCATCGACAAGAAACTGCCCTACACCGAGTTTCTGGCCCTACTTCTGGCCGACGAGATAGCCCGGCGTGACCAGCGCAAGTTCGCCCTTCGTCAGCGCCGGGCCGGGTTCAATGTTCAAAAGACCCTGGAGACGTTCGACTTCGGGTTTAATCCGAACATCAATCAGGCTCAGGTCATGGATTTGGCCACGTGCCGGTTTGTCGATGAAAAAGCCCCGGTCATCATCGTCGGCCCCTGCGGGACGGGAAAAAGCCATCTGGCCCAAGCCATCGGTCACCTGGCCGTGCGTCGGGGCTTCGATGTCCTTTTCCTCACCCATGCCAAACTGCTTTCTCTGTTGGCGGCAGGCCGGGCTGTGGGGACCTTTCAGCGGAAACTGAACCATCTGGCCAAAGTCGACGTGCTTGTCATCGACGATTTCGGGCTCAAACCCATGAAACCAGGTCAGGACGAGGACTTCCACGATCTGATCGCCGAGCGATACGAGCACCAGGCTACGATACTGACCAGCAATCTTGACTTCAGCGAATGGACCGATGCCTTTCACAACAAGCTTTTGGCTTCGGCCACGCTGGATCGTATCCGGCACAATGCCTACCAAGTAGTCCTGGACGGCAAGAGCTACCGGTCACCAAGGCCATCGCCGAAAAAGTCATAATCTAAAGGACTGGCCGGGTTATCACGGCGGCTGCAGCGCGACACTTCTTGGCGGTGTCACTCGCACCCGCC
>RZZR01000221.1 GCA_009929795.1 Deltaproteobacteria bacterium
CCCAAGGAACGCATCGGATCTTGTTCGGCATAACAGGACCGTTTAGCGGGGTGCAGCCGGCGGACTATTGGTCTTGCTCTACCTCTGCGTTCAATACGTACGACGCCTGGTACGTTTCCCTGTGGGACTACGGCTACGCGTACCCGAACGACAAGGCGGCTACGTACCGCGTGTGGCCTGTTCGGGGAGGACAATAGAGGCTTTGGCGCTTTGAAATTTTGACCCTTTGGGGTGCAGGGGCGAAGCCCCTGCCGGAGTGGGCACATCAAGTATAGCATGTCAACTTGCAATTGGCAGGATTACCTCACGTCAAGTTGGGTCGGCACTCCTCAGCGATGCCCGTGGCGTTTACAAGGGCTGGCACCTGATACAGTCGGAATACGAGGCTGGGCCAGGATGAGGCGCAAGACAATGGCAATGAACCGTTTCCTGCTACGATACGCGCTCACAGCCTCCGCGGAACGAGGCTCAGCCTTGGCCTTTCGATTTGTCAGCTCGCCGGGCTGCGGTCTGCTCCACCGCGTGCAGCAGATAGCCGGAGCGTGTCATGCCCAGCCGCTTGGCCGCATCATCGATGGAGCGCAGGCAGGAACGCGGCAGGCTGATATTCACACGCACCGGTGTAGAATCGAGCATGCCCAGGTCCACCTGCACCATGGCCAGTACGCCGCCAGCCGCTTCGGGCAGGCTGAGCCCCTGTTCCGGCCTGCTCGGAACAGGGGCTTCTCGCGCATCGCCCAGCCAAGCCTCCACGGCCTCCTGCACCCTTTGCAGCGCCTGGTCCAGGTCCTCGCCCACGGTGAAACATCCGGGCAGGTCGGGGACCGTCACGCCGTAGCGTTGCCCATCATCGCTGTGCAAAATGATCGGGTAGCGTCTCTGCATCGTTCAGCCTCGTCAGCGCGGCGGCCACTCCTTGCAGGAAATTTACGAAAAGCTGGAGCGGATAGACAACAAGGTGGAACCACAGGGCTTCGTCTATATCCCCCGGACCGGGCAGGCCATCTGTTGGGATCCTGATGGGCCTGCTTGGGTCGAAGTTTCTTGCGACGGGACCGGCCGAGACGGCGATCTCAAAAAAGGCCTGGCCTGGCCGGATCCGCGCTTTACGGACAACGGCAACGGCACGGTCACAGACAACCTGACGGAGTTGGTGTGGTTGAAAAACGCTAATTGTGCTGGTGTAAATCGGGACTGGTCGACCGCCTTGTCGGATATCACTTCCCTCAACACAGATGGGAGAATGAACGGGAATAGCTGCGGTGATACAAGTAATGGCGGAGTTCACCAAACTAACTGGCGGCTCCCCAATATTCGCGAATTGCTCAGCCTGATTGACTATGGTCGAGCCTCCCCTGCGCTGCCATCCGGCCGTCCCTTCCAGAACTTTCCCAGCCCCGCTTTATACTGGTCCAGCACGACCAGGGCGGGCGATAAGGTAGTTGCCCCATGAAATCCATGACCACATCCTGTCGGACGGTATTCCGCCGCCTTGCGGTCGCAACCGTCACGCTTTGCATCTGCCTCTGGGCCGGACTGGCCCTGGGGCAGGGGATCGACCCGACCCATAGATTCGCCTGGAGCGAGAACACGGGCTGGCAGAACTTCAAGTCGACCCATGGCGAAGTGTCGGTGTACGCAACGCACCTGGAGGGCCATGTCTGGGGCGAGAACATCGGCTGGATTCGGCTGGGATCGTATACCGGCGGTGGCACCCACACCTACGGCAACACGAACCAGACCAATTTCGGCGTAAACCGCACCGGCAATCAGCTCTCCGGCTACGCCTGGGGCGAGAACATCGGCTGGATCAGCTTCGGCTCGTCGGTCCACCATGCCGGCGTCCAGATCGACCCGGCCACGGGTGATTTCAGCGGCTTCGCCTGGGGGGAGAACATCGGGTGGATCAAGTTCGCGGGTACTGCCGTGGACAGCACGGCGTACAAGGTGAAACTGGCGGACACCGCCCCCACCGTCACCACCCAGGCCGCAACCAGCGTGACCACGTCCACGGCCACGGGCAACGGGAACATCACCAACCTGGGCCTGCCCAACCCCACGGCTCACGGCGTGTGCTGGTCCACCACGGCCAACCCGACCACGGCCGACTCCAAGACCGACAAGGGCGCGGCCGCGGCCACGGGCGCATTTACCTCGAGCATGACCGGCCTGACCGCCGGCACGACCTACCACTACCGGGCCTATGCCACGAACACGGTCGGCACGAGCTACGGTGAGAACTGGGAGTTCACGACCAGTTCGACGCCTTCGCCCACACCACATTCCGTTCTCTACAACGGAAACGGAAATACAGGCGGGACCGTTCCCGCGGACCCGAACACCTACGCCGAAACGGCCATGGTCACCGTACTCGACAACACGGGCAACCTGGTAAAAACCGGTTCGGTCTTTGCCGGCTGGAACTCTCAAACCAATGGCGGTGGGGCTCAGTACGCTCCCGGAACAACCTTCTCCATGCCTGCGGACAACGTGACCCTGTACGCCCAATGGTCGTCATCGGCCGTGACCATCACGCCAACTGAGAAAGAACACGCCCCAGAGGCCACGAACGGCCAAACCGTCACCGTCACGGCCGGGGCAGGCGCGTCCTGGACGGCCACGTCCAATAACGATTGGATCACAGTGACCGGTGGGGCCTCGGGCACCGGCGACGGGACTGTCACCTACAGCCTTGATTCCAATGACACGGGTTCGCCGTCCATGCCCCGCACGGGAACCATTTCCATAGCCGACAAAACTTTCATCGTGACCCAGGGCACGTACCATTGGCAACTCACCCAAGGGCCGGGAACGGGCTGCCAGGGGGAAATTTCCGGCGGGCCATATTTCGTCGAGGCCGCAAGCCTAGCCGCTTCAGCCCCCTTTCCGGACGACACGGCCTTTCCCTGGGGCCTGATCGATTTCAAGATCGTCAATGTCCCCAGCGGCGGAACAGTGACCCTGACCGTCACCATGACCTCAAACATTCCGGCCGGGTCGATCTTCTACAAATACGACTCCGGCACCTACACGCCCTACGAAAACGTCGCCGGTCTGGACGACGGAGACAACCTGTTCAGCATCACCCTGACCGACGGAGGAGCCGGAGACCAGGACGGCCAGGTCAACGGGGAGATTGTTGACCCCGGCGGGATCGGTGTCCGCGGGGCCCAACCCATTCCAACCCTGTCCGAATGGGGCATGATCATTCTGGCCTGCATCCTGGCCGGTCTGACCCTGTGGCGGATGCGCAGGCAGGGTCTGGTCTAGTCGGACGGCCCT
>RZZR01000222.1 GCA_009929795.1 Deltaproteobacteria bacterium
TGGCCGAGAGGATCACCCGGTACCTTTCCCGGGTCTTCGGGCCCCAGGCCCGGGCCGTGGTCCGCCTGGACGAGAGCGGCATCCAGACCATCGAACTCGTCAATGGCCGGGGAGAGGGGGCCATGCCCTTCGAGTCCCTGTCCATGGGAGCCAGGGAGCAGGTATCGGCTGCAGTTCGCCTAGCCATGGCCGAATTGTTGGCCCAGGACCACGACGGCAGCCTGCCGGTCATCTTTGACGACGCCTTTGCCTATTCGGACCCGGAGCGGATCGGCAGGCTTCAAGCCATGCTGGACCTTGCTGCCCGGTCAGGGCTTCAGGTCATCGTCCTGTCCTGCAATCCGTCTGACTACGCCGCCCTGGGGGCCTTGACCGTGGATTTGACCCGCTTGGGTCGCCCGGATACGGGCGAGGGAGCCCCGGCCGATTCCGAGAGCGCGGTGGATGCCCAGCTCGATATGGACGGTCTGGGTGCGGAGTTCCGCAAGGTCCTGGCCGAGGCCGGGGGTAAATCCGGGAACCTGGCCCTGCGGCGTACCCTTGGTTGGGACGAGGATGTCTACGAGACCGTTCGCCGGGCCTTGCTGGCCGAGGGGATTGTCGAGACCGGTTCGGGCCGGGGCGGGTCGGTGGTTCTGGCCGATGATCAAACCATCTGATCGACAAGAACCCGAAAATGACAAAGCCCCTGGACACGGTTCAGGAACACGGATATGCGACCGCCATGGGACCCGCGTGGTCTCGGTTTTTACACCCCCTTGAGGGAGGAGTCGATCATGAAGGCGCGCACTGTTCTGTTCCTGGCTACGGCTCTGTTGTTTTTTTTGATTTTTTCACCAGCCCAAGCCGCCACCCTGGATGGCGGCCCGACTCTGACCTCGGATGAACTCCTAAAACTGGAGGCCGATTTTGAGTCTCTGCCCCTGCGGGAGTCGGTTTCTCCGGCCGATCTCGCGGCCAGGCAGGCCAGCTATCCCAAATCCTATAGTCTCCTCTCCTACCTGACATACGATCCGGCGGCCCGGAATCAGGGCGGGTGCGGCAATTGCTGGCTCTGGGCCAGTTCCGGGGTGGCCGAGGTGGCCCTGGCCGTACAGGAGGGAATTCGCGATCGGCTGTCCATCCAGTACCCAAATTCGTGCATGTCCTTCTGCCCTTGCGGCGGGGGGAACATCAACCAGTTTGTCGATTATTTCAGGTTCACGGCGTTTCTGGTCCCCTGGGCCAACAAAAATGCCTTTTGGCAGAATGGTGACGGTCTCTGCGACGGGCCATCCTGCGACAGCATCGGAGCCTGGCCCTTCATTCCCGTTGAGGACATTTCGGGTTCACGCATCAGCATCTTCAACGTCACCCAGGAAGAGGCCATTGCCAACGTCAAGGATGTCTTGTTGCAAAAGAAGGCCATTTATTTCGGTTTTCATCTTCCAGTTTCCAAAATGAACGAGTTCAGGACATTTTGGGGGAATTCTGACGAGGCCACCCCGACCGGGATCATGAACCTCAACAAGCATGTGAGCAAGGATATCGTTGCCGCTGGTCATGCTGTTCTTTGTGTGGGCTGGGACGAGACCGACCCCGATAATCCGGCCTGGATCATGGTCAATTCCTGGGGAGCCAATGGGGGCCGGCCCAATGGGATTTTCCGAATGCGCATGGACACGTCCATGAAGTCCACATTCCAGTTGGCCACCGACACCCCGGGCACCTGGCATCAGGTTCTGGGCTTTGCCACCATGGACATCAATTTCGACAAGGTCGAGGGCGGCGGCAATTACGACTATTACCTGCCCTATTTCAGCGACGGCCAGGACCGCTGGTCCGGCGTGGCCCTGCGGAACATGAGCGGGTCGTCTCAGGCCAGCGTCGAGGTCCAGACTTTCAAGAGCGGCGGCACGATGACCCAGCGGATCTCCAAGACGCTCAGGGCCGACGGCCAGGAGGCCTTTCTGGTCAACACAAGCCAGGGGGTTTTCAGCTACGGATGGGTCAAGGTCCGGTCCAACCAGCCCCTCAAGGGCCTGAGCTTCTACACTGACGACGGGGTCTACATGGCCGACATGGAACTCATCCCCGGGGAGGTGCTTTCCAAAACCCACGTGGTTCCGCATCTCGCCCTGGACGACGAGTGGGACATGATTCTCTGCGTCTGCAACCCCAACCTGGCGGCGGTGGAGGTGAACGCGACCCGGATCAATCCCTATGGTATTGCCAAGGATTCCAAGATGTTCACGATCCCGTCTATGGGAGCCGGACGGTATTCCCTGATTAACTTCATTGCCGGAAAGGGCAGCCTGAAGATTTCGTCCTCGGAGAAGATCACCGGGTTCACCCTGTTCCGGAATCTGAAGACCGGCGGGACCTATATGGCCGGACTTCTGGCCCAGCCGATCGGGCTCAGCATACCGCCGTTTTTACCGGCCAAGCTGGATGTCACGGTGACGGGTGCCGGGGGTATGATCCTCATCGGGGCCACGGTCACCGTGGGCTCGAACACCGGGGTAACGGACGTCCATGGCCGGGCCTTGGTTTCGAACATTCCCGCCGGAAATCATTTCGTTTACGTCAGCTATCAGGGCAAGACCTCCCGGGGCTCTTTGCCCAAGGAAACCTTCGAGGCCGGCAAGACCAAGGTCAGAACCTATTCGATGCCCTGGTAGCTAGCCAGCTCCTTTCAGGGCATACGGGGAGGGTGGGGTTTGTAAGTCGGCGATTCGGCATGACGATACGGCTTTTTCAAAGGGCATATTGGTCTGTATTTCGCGTCCATGTCCACGTCCGGGGATGAGTTGCCGGCCGTCCCTCCAGGACGTACGAGGCATGGGGTGTTTAGAAAAATTGCGCGCAAGGAGCGAATCCAGGTGTTCGCGCATGCGGTCAACAATGGCCGGAAGAAGGATTTTGAAATATCCGCGGCCAGGATCTTGGAGGGGTCCAGCTTGGCCGCCGCGCCCATGCTGACCACAACGGGCAGGCCCGCCTCGCGCGCGGCGATCGTTCGCGCACGCAAGAGCGAGCGCAGGATCTGGCGGCCTTTCGCAGGCGCATAGAGAAAGCCCGGCAGGGCGGGCGGTGCCAGCAGCGCCCCGCCGCGGCTTATCCTCGAACGGCTTATTGTCCGCCTAGCGTCCGCGCCGCCCGCCTAGACTCCCCAGATTGTTGTTGCGATCTGACTTGCACGGCGAGGGCGAAATCGATATGCTGCGTCCCCTCTTCCGTGGGCATGCTCACAATGACAGAAAACCCTTTCCGCCCAACGCGCCTGGTCGATCTCTGCT
>RZZR01000223.1 GCA_009929795.1 Deltaproteobacteria bacterium
GTCTCGGCCCGAGTTCGCGTGGGCAAGTAAGGAGGATGACGCAATGAAACAACTTGGACTCATGATTGATATGGACCGCTGCATCGGCTGCAAGACCTGCATCGTGGCATGCCGAAATCACCACGGTATTGTGGACCACGAGAACTGCATGCCCGGGGAAATCCCCTTTTATATCCGGTTGGAATCCGCCACCGAGGGCACGTATCCCAAACTCAGCGAGCGCTGCTGGGTGGTGCCCTGCCAACACTGCAAAAATCCCGAGTGTATCAAAGCCTGTCCCAATGGAGCCATCACCAAGGATCCCCAAAACGGCATCGTGCGCATCGACAAGGCCACATGCAAGGGATCGGGAAAGTGCATTGAGGCCTGCCCCTACGGGGTCATCCAGTTTGACAAGAAGGCTAGGTACGCACACAAGTGTGACCTGTGTTACGATCGGGTCGTCTTTGGAGAGAAGCCCGTGTGCGTGGAGGCCTGCATGACTGACGCATTGAGCTTCGGCGAGCTCGAAGAACTCAAGCAGCGGGCCAAGGAAGCCGGTCGGGATATTGACAAGAAGATGAGCGCCATGAGTGTGGTTTACTTGAAGCCCACGCCCAAGAATACCCTGGCTGGCTAGACCCAGCGAAAATCGGCGCAAAGAAGACGGCCCGGGGTGAAAACCACCCCGGGCCGTTTCGTTTTCCCGAAGATGCGCTACTTGTCGCAGGGATAAATCGTGACCGTGCAGCCTACGCTGTCTGGAACATAGGTGAACTCTCCGCTCGTGTTATCTTGCGGATAGACAAAGAATCCGAATTTCCCCTTCTTGTCGGCCGTGGCCGCATCGTGCAGGGCCTTGGCGTAGCTGGTGAAGGAAGGCCCGGGATTGTCGGCCTGGGTCATGGTTTGCCAACCAGACCAGTTGGTCGTGCTGTTGAAAAGCTGCATACCGTTCCAGGGCAGGCTGGCCATGAAATCTCCATAGGAATACGGTGTCCAAGGGCCACCATGGGCGGCGCCGCTCTGCTGGGCCGTCCAGATTTTGTTGGGTCCAATAATGCGGTGCATATTCTTCGGATATTTCTCGGAATCCCAATCTGTTTGGACCACAGCCGGCCAAATCAGGGCGTCCCAGCGGTAGTCGGTCTGCTTTTTCAGGTTGTTCTTGACTGCGGCCAGACTCGTGAATCCGTATTCATGCCCGGTCTCGCAGCCCTTGTATGAATCAGGAACATTAGAAAATTTAACAGTCAGGGGATAGGAATACTCGTCAATGTATGAAAGATCGAAGGTGTAGCGCGAAGAAGACGGTTCATACAGGTATTCCATGAATGAGTAGGTTACAGCCGCATCGACGTGATAGTTGAAGACGTCTGATGCCTGTCCATTTTCGATGGATTGGGTCAGTTTCTCGTTGGAGAAATAAACACGCATGGATTTGTTCGGAGTCAAGGAAATTTGTTTGCTTTTGCCGTTGGTCAAGGTGAAGGAGGCCTGGGTGGCCTGTGGCTGGAGATACGAAAAATCATAGACGTAGAGGTCTTGACCGGATTTGTTGGTCAAGGTGAAGGCTGTGCTCTTGCCGCCGTCAATGAAAAGCGTAGGGCCGACAACGATCATGCCGGTGGACGGAATGGCTTCGGTTCCGAACAGTCGTTTGGCCGTAAAGCTGAGTTCTCCGGTTGCCTGGTTATAGATCGGGTCGGACAGGGTGACGACCTGAACCTCACCGGTCTCCGTGGCCGTCATGCCGTAGGAGATGGACACGTTGGGGGGCGAATCTCCGAAACGGCTCGGCCAGCTCTGGACGTAGGACAAAATCGGAATGGTCGCGGACAGACGATTCGGGGCGTTCGTGTAGCTAAAGACCGGATCAAAGACGCTTTGGATGGTGAAGGTGTAGGTTCCTTCTGTTGCTGTTGGTTTAAAACTGGCCACATTGCCGAGCAAGACTTCCGACCACTCCAGGGTCGAGGCCTGAGCATTGTTCAGAATGACCAGTTTCACATCCGTGAAGGAGAGGGGCATCTCGGGTTTCTGACTTCCGTCCAGAAAGGTCAGGTTGAAATCGAGCTGGGCGGCGGTCTTGTGATAGACGGGGCTGTCCAGGACACAGAATAGCTCGATGTACTCTTGGGACACAGTCGTACCTCTGAGCAGGGCATTGGGCGGCACCTGTCCGTAGACCTTGGGCCAGGCCGTGTCGATCACGTGGCCCAGCTCGACGAACCCGGCCTTCTGGGCCGGTCGATCGGTGAAATACAGGATGCTTTCCGGAACCGATCCCAGGTTCAGGGAGAATTTGTCGGCGGATTCTCCGTCTGGAGTCAGGAGACCGTTTCCGGCAACCATCTCGTAGATACGCAAGGCTTCGGTGTCGTCGTCGCTGGAACTGTCTCCGGTGCAGCCCACCAGCATGGTGGAAAAAAAGGCCAGAAGAAAAAACCCGAGCCATTGTACGTGTTGTCGTCCCGTTTTCATCGCTTTCTCCGTTGTTGGATATTGGGAAGTATGGCAGGCAGTTCGAGTCGTTTCGGTCGTGACCATGGCCATATTCCAGGCTGACGCGGACCCTCCGCCGATCTTTAGCGTAAGAAATAGACCCGGTCCGCAAACGGGTCAAGAACCAACGCGGATCGTGAGGGGCCAATGCTCAATCGGAGAATTCCATGGACGGCAAGCGTGTCATCCCCTATGTTCCGACCGTCTTCCTCATTTCTCCCGACGTTCAACCCGGAGGTCGAAAATGGCATCCACCCAACATCAAGTCTTCAATATCATGTGTGTTCTGTTGTTATTGGTCCTGTCGATTTCCGGTTCCGGCTGTACGTCCGATTCGGACGGCCCTGACACCAAGAAAAAACTGCAACGAATCCTGAGTTCGGAATGGGAAGCCTTTTCGGCCGGAAAGGCGAATTTCGGAGGCGGATTGGCCTTGCAGGTTCTTTCCCTCAAGGGCGATTACTTCATGTCCACCGACATGGGCGAGGACATGGGCCCGGACCATCGGTTCCGCACGGCCAGCGTGACCAAGACCTTCACCGCCGCGGCCGTCATGTTTCTGGCCGAGCGGGGCCTGCTCGACATCGACGACCGGCTCACCGACTCCATTCCAGGCCAGGGACGGCCCTATGTGCCGGACACTCCGGACTACGACATCCCGAATAAAAACCAGATGACCATCCGCATGGTGCTCATGCACCGGGCCGGGATATTCGATCTTTCCAACCAGAATATCGAGGAGAACGAGGCCACCAAGGACGAGCCC
>RZZR01000224.1 GCA_009929795.1 Deltaproteobacteria bacterium
CCTGGTGGCCAGCGGAGCCGTGACCATCGAAACCTATACGGTCAACGCCACGGCCGGAAATGGTGGGGCGGTCAGCCCCGAAGGCCTGATCCCGGTCCGCAAGAACGGCGACCTCCTGGTAACCATCATCGCCGACAAAAGCCACGAAATTGCCGACGTTATCGTGGACGAGGTGTCCGTGGGCGTGGTCGACTCATACGCCTTCCGTAACGTGAACGAAAACCACACCATCCGGGCCACATTCCGCTCCTCGGGCTCTTCCGGAGGCGGGGGCGGAGGAGGCTGTCTCTACAACCCAAGGTCGGAAATGGATGTCATGCTCCTTCTTCTGGCCAGCCTGGCCGTAGCCCTGCGGTTGCGTAAAAAAATCAGCTAATCCGCCGTTCAAATCACTGTTAGTCTCAAAGCCCGAGGCCCCGCACCATGACTCCGCCGGGGCCCCGGGCTTTTCTTCTGAACGGCCAGGGCCCGATACGCATACCCTCTCGTCCCCATCTCTAAAGACGATTGTCAGGCAACTGGCTTTGGGCTAACCTAAAAATCTTCATCCACAACCAACCGGGAGCCCCAAGCATGTCCGTCCACCGCGTACCATTTTTTCTTCTCCTGCTCTTGCTCTCCATACTGGAAGCTCCAGTCGGAGCTGGCGATAAACAAGGCCTATTCCTGCGCCTGGCCGTGGGAACTTTCGACCCTCTCTCCACCGAGGCCCTGACTCCGAAAATGATCGCAACAGGCTCAACCGGACCTTACCATCTGATCCAATTCGACGGGCCCATCCGCCCGGAATGGCGCGAGGCCGTGGAGGCCACGGGCGCGACCATCCTCGAATACGTCCCCGAATTCGCCTATCTGGTCCGAACCGAAGTCTCGGGGGCCAAGGCCCTGTCCCAGGTCACCCACACCCGCTGGACCGGCCCATATCTGCCCGCCTATAAAATCAGTCCGGTCCTGCTCAACACGGCCGCAACCGCTGCTGAAAATGCCGGGATTCAGGTCATCCTCTTCCCCGGCGAGGACGTGGGCGCCGTTGCCGCCGCCGTGACCCGCGCCGGAGGACAGGTCATCGGCCAAACCTCGACCAAATGGAAAACGACCCTCAAAGTGATCCCTGCAGTGGACGGAACTGGAAAACTTGCCGAGTCTCTCTCGAAGATCCAGGCCGTACGCTGGATCGAACCGGCTCCCAGATGGAAGCTGCACAACAACAAGTCCTCGGACGTCATGAACCTGCGCACAGCCCGGGATAGCCACGGCCTGACCGGCAAGGGCCAAATCGTCGGGGTCTGCGACACAGGGCTGGACCGGGGTTCGGCCGACCCGGCCAACCTGCACCCCGATTTCACCGACGGCCAGAACGCCAGCAGGGTTCTCAAAATCTTCGATCTTTCCGGCAACCTGGGCCGGGACCAGAACGGCCACGGCACGCATGTGGCCGGATCGGTTCTGGGCAACGGCTTGGCCTCTGGCAGCGACCCTGCCTTGAGCTCGTACCCGGAAACCTCTTTTTCCGGTTCGGCTCCGGAGGCATCATTGGTCTTCCAGGCCGTGGCCGACGAACAGGGATACCTCTCAGGCATCCCTGACGATCTGAACGAATTGTTCGATCAGGCCCGGAAATCCGGAGTTCGCATTCACTCCAATAGCTGGGGCGGCGATATGAACGCCTTCTACGACAGCAACACCCGCAACGTTGATGAATTCGTCTGGGATAACCGGGATTTCTTGATTCTTGTCGCCGCCGGCAATGCGGGCACGGATCTGGACCGAGATGGCGTGGTCGACCTCTACACCGTCGGTCCTCCGGCCACGGCCAAGAACTGTGTAGCCGTGGGCGCTTCGGAAGGCGACCGTCCCGACGGCTCGGGCCGTGATTCCACCTTTGGCCGATCCTGGCCCAAGGACTATGCCGCCGAGCCCCTGTTCTCCGACCCATTGGCCGACAACCCAATGGGCATGGCCGCCTTCAGTTCTCGCGGCCCGGTGCTGGACGGCCGCTTCAAGCCCGACATCGTGGCCCCTGGCACGAACATCCTCTCCACCCGCTCGGCCCTGGCCACTCGAGACGCCTGGGGCCCGTACAACGCCTGGTACTATTGGATGGGCGGCACGAGCATGGCCTGCCCCCTGGCCGCCGGAGCCTCGGCCCTGGTTCGCCAATACATGAACGAATCTCTTGGATTGAGCAGTCCCTCGGCCGCCCTGATCAAGGCCGCCCTGCTGAACGGGGCACTGGACATCGCCCCCGGCCAATTCGGATCGGGCCCGGAACAGGAAATCCCCTACGGTCCGGGGCCGAACATCGTCTCGGGCTGGGGGCGCGTGGACATCGGATCCACGGTCTTTCCTCCTCGTCCCAAAACCATCCACTACTTCGACGAAAACAGCCTCGACGCCCTGTCCACCGGCGACGTCGAAACCTACACCTTCCAGGTCACCAGCCCGGACACGCCCCTTAAGATCAACCTGGTCTGGTCCGACTATCCAGGCACCGAGGCTACCCACGGGGCCTTGGTCAACGATCTGGACCTGTCCGTGACCGATCCCTCGGGCGCCATTCTCTACGCCGACAAAGCCCTGAGCCTGGCCCCGTACACCCTGCGAATGGGCGATAAAATCGACGGCTCCACCACGAGTTTCACCCGAAGGGCACTGCGCTTCACCCCGACCCGATATCCGGCATTGATCACTGCGGTGACCTTTGTTCCGGCCAATCCCGGGAAAATCGTCCAACCCATGAGCGTGTCTATATGTTTGGCCGACGGGCCAGGAGCCACTCCGGGCAGGGAATTGCACCGGACAAACCTGGGATATGTGGGCTCCGGCGATCAAATCCCCGTGACCGTACCGGTTATTGCACTCGTGGAATCTGGGGCCTTTTTCCTTGTTCTGGAGAAGGAGTCCGAAGAGATCGGCCTTTATGTTGACACCAACCCCGTGGGCGATGCGAGCCTGCTCTGGACTGGACAGGAATGGATTGCCTCTGATTCCACTCCCTTGTCCGGGGCCATGGTCTTTCACTTAACCGCCAGCCCTGACTTCGACCGGGTGAACAACGTCGTCGGCGTGACCGTGGAAAACCCCACGCCAGGCCCCTATACGGTCTCCATTGCCGGATACAACGTGCCCATGGGTCCCCAGACCTACGCCCTGGTGGCCAGCGGAGCCGTGACCATCGAAACCTATACGGTCAACGCCACGGCCGGAAATGGTGGGGCGGTCAGCCCCGAAGGC
>RZZR01000225.1 GCA_009929795.1 Deltaproteobacteria bacterium
GCTCCGAAGTTGACGCAGATTGAAGGCCATCCCGGCCAGGGCGCCGAGAAGGAGAAGACCCAGGGCCGGAAAGGCTAACCTGGGACTGAAGATAAAGAGCATGACCACGTTGGAGGAAGCGAAAATTCCGGAAAGCATCGCAGTCAAAAAGGTGTCGCACAGCTTGACCCGGACGAGGTTCAACCCCTCGGCCCGTTCGGCCAAGTCGCCAGGTGTTTCACTACGATGAAAGGCCGTGGGCAGGCGGATCAAGCGGTCCCACAGGGCCGGTTCGAGCTGGAAATCCATCCTCCCGACCATGCGTTGCAAGGCCGCAATGCGGGTCAGGCTGACGGCGAACACGGACACAGCCACAACCGCCAGCAAGATCGCGACCTCGGCCAGGAACAGGCGATTGGCCGCGGGAATGATGTCCGAAAAGATGAGCTTCACGGCCAGGGGCGGGATCACGGCCAAAAGAGCCAAGGCCAGCCCGCAGGCCACGATGAACAGAAAATCCCGACGAGCCCCGAAACCAGCGAAGCAAAGGAGCTCCCGGATATCCATGGGCCGGACCGGAAGCGGACGGTGAAAGGTGACGGCCCGGGAGGAAATCCTGCCCGCCATGGCCCGGGTGACCCGACAGACTTGGCCGGTGGCCGGATCAACGGCCTCGTAGCGTCCAGGTCCAGGCTGAAGCAAGGCCAAAGGCCGCTGATGGCCTTCGGCCGTCCCCAGAAATCCCAGCAGCGGCCCTCCATCACGGCGCCACCAGTCCGTCCGCAGGGCTACCGGTCGCCACATGACGCCCCATGCGGTGGCCAGATCTTTGATATCCTCGTCTCCGCGAATGGTCGCATCTGAAATTCTGATATTTCCGGCCTGGAGGACCAGTTTCATGGCCGCGGCCAAGGGGGCCAAGCCCTTTTCAGGCGCCTGGGGCCTTTCCTTTGACGGGTTCTTTCCTTCCAGCACGGCCTCGAGCCGCTCCAGGCCCGCATTCCAGAATCGTCTGGCCGATTGCGCCCGGGTATGCAGGGCCGCGTAGACCTCGGCATCGGCCAAGCGCAACTCCATGTCCAGGCAGCGGAAGAAGACCTCTCCAAAACGTTGCAGCCCCTCGGACAGACCGTGGAGCTTCACAAGGGCCGGAGTATCAAGAACCACCACGGCATGTCCGCTACCGGTTGGTTTCGACAGGCCGGTCGTCTCCACCCAGGTCTCCGGAGTCAGAACGCATCCGGACACGGTTTCGCCAATGTCGAAGTCTTCGAGCCCCAGATAGCGCAGGCTCGATGGTCGGTCGCTCCGGTCTGTCGTTGACATCGGGTCCGGGACCAGCCACCAGGCCCCACTCTCCGGACGAAGGCTTTCGTTCGGGGCCGGGTCGAGCCGCTGGCCGGACGTCAGACTTGTCCGTCGGCCCGGTTTGGGTGCGATGTCCCGGCTCAATCCGGCGGACAACCCGAGTAGAATTCGGTCTACCCTGTCGGTCGGAGACTCGTGCTCCTTGTCGCCTTCCGCCGGATTATCCAAAAATTTTGTCGTCTCCTGCGGGGCGACAACCGTTCCGGGCAGACCCACGGCCTGCAAGGCCAGACCGGATGGAGACATGGGCAGGCCGATCAGAATCTCTCCGATCGAAACAGTGTACAAATGCCGACGGGTGCCCACCGTTTCAGACCCTTGAATCCGCACGGCATAGACCTCAACTCGTCCATCCAGAACGGTCCAGACCACGCCCGGATCGTCCAGCATGAGCGGCGTCTTGCCGTTCAGTTCGAGCCGCTGGCCGGCATCGGCAACAATAGGGGGGGGCGGGGTGGAATCGGGCATGATCTCAGACCATCAGGAGCCGGGCGTATTGGCCGTCCAGGGCCATGAGGTCCTCGTGGGTGCCGCGTTCGACAATGGCGCCCCGGTCCATGACCACAATCTCGTCGGCATCGCGGATGGTGGACAGACGGTGGGCCACGATCAGGCAAGACATGCCCCGTCGGCGGATGCTCATGTCGATCCGCTCCTCGGTTTCGGCGTCCAGGGCCGAGGTGGCCTCGTCGAGAACGAGCACGGACGGATTCACGGCCAGGGCCCGGGCGATTTCCAGGCGCTGGCGCTGACCGCCGCTGAAGTTCGCTCCCCCGCAGAGGACCTTGGAATGGTAGGCACCGGGCCGGCTCGAGATCTCGGCGTGGATTTCGGCATCCTTGGCGGCCTGGATCACATCCCGCTCAGGAATGGCCGGGTTCCACATGGTCAGGTTGTCCTGGACGCTGCCCTCGAACAGGAAGACGTCCTGGTCCACGAAGGCCACCGAATTGGCGAAGACCAGGCGAGGGATATCCGAGCGGGGCACCCCGTCGAAGAGGATATCCCCGGACCAGGGCCGGTAGAGCTGGGCGATCAGGCGGACCACGGTGGATTTTCCGGAGCCGGAACCTCCAACCAGGGCCACCCGACAACCGGGGGCGACTCTCAGGGAAAAATCGCGGATGAGCGGCCGATGCCCGGGCGCATAGCCGAAGGTGACATCCTTCAGTTCAAAGGCCCCGCTCAAGCGGACCCCCACGCCAGGCACGAGCAATGTCTGCCCATTGTCGGCCCCATTCTTCTCTTTGCGTCTCATGTCCGGCATGCTGAACTGAGGATCCAGGGGATGGGTGATAACGTCGTCGATACGCCGAATCTGTCCAGCCAGGCTCTGCAGGTTGGCCACGGAAGTCATGAGCTTCTGGACCGGGGCGATGAAGGCCAGCAGCAGGATCTGGAAAGCGGCCAGCATACCGATGGACATCCCGCCGTCCATCACCCGCAGGGCGCCGATGCCAAGAACCGCAGCCATGGACAGATCGGTCAGAAGAATGGGGACCTGCCGCAGGCTGAGCATCCACAGGGAATATCGCTGGGCAAGGTTCTTGGCCCTGGTCTTGAGTCCGGCCCAGTGTGCGAAGAACTCCGGTTCCCAGCCCGAGGCCTTGATGACCTCGATAGTCTGCAGACCGTTGATTCCTGCGGCACAAACTTTGACGTTTTCGGCCACGAACTGCGTGAACAGACTCCGACCCTTGCCGAGGCCCCAATGCATGACCAGGACATTGAGCAGAATCAGGGCGGACACCAGAATGGTCAGGGCCGGATCGTAGAGGTACATGACCAGGGCGTAGAGGGCGATGGCCACCAGATTCGTGACGGTGGCGGTCAAATCTTCGGCGATGATTTGAGAGACGTTT
>RZZR01000226.1 GCA_009929795.1 Deltaproteobacteria bacterium
CTCCAATATCAGGGGATTCCGCGGGGTCCCGGGGGGCAGACTACCCATCCCGGAAGAATGCAAGCACCCTGACAGATATTGCAGTGCTGCACCCGAAATGGCAAACACCGGCCGCCTTTCAAGGGAAATACCGAAGACAGGTGGGGCAAACCGAGAGGGCGGAACTTCTGCTTCCGGGACAAGCCGAAAAGTGGGCCACGGCAACCAGTCGGGATTGGAAGGATGGGGCCTGCCTTCGGGCGGATGTTCCAGTGAACGGCCTACTTGGCCGCCAAGCCCCAATGATAGCTTACAGTGGGCTGGGATTGAAGGGCCTTTCCTACCAGTTGAACCCAAACTTCAGCGAGTGGTTGATGGGGCTTCCTCCCGGGTGGACAGATTGCGGGCAATCGGTAACGGAGTGGTCCCGCTGGTTGCAGCGTATGCGTTCAGAACTCTCCTGTCTCGAATAAGGGAGTCATGATGAATGTCCTCCTGGCAGATCAGCGAGTCTCAGAGGCCACCGTCCTGCGCTGGTGCGTCGAGCACCCGGACGACTACGCAATGGTGGCATCCAGGATGGCGGATTACCATGTCCACTATCCCCCCTGGAAGATCGTCTGGAGAGCCCTGGCGGGTCTCTACAAGAACCACGGTACCTTCCCCACCCTCCCGGAACTGAAGAGGATCCTCTCCCGGGAGGTGAAGTTCGACCCGGCTACGATGGCCCATCTTCTTGGGGAGGTGGACTTCCTCTACGCAGTACCCATTTCCGAGATCAGCGGGGAGGAAGTGCGGGTGTTCGTAGCCTCCAGGGAACTTCTGGAGATCGGGGCTGTGGCCTCGGCCCTGGCAATGAACCCCGAGAAGATGCGGGAGGATACCCCCAAGCTTCTGCGTCGGGTAGAAGACCTCGCCATGATGTCCGGGAAGCGACCTTCCCAGGGGAGAACTTTTTCCCCTTTCGACCTCAAGGACATTCAGGACGTGAAAGGGTTCTTCGAGGAGATGTATGGGGGAGGTGGAGTTATCCCGACCGGGCTTGCCCGCGTGGACGAGCGCCTGAAGGGAGGGGGGATGCAAGCCCACCTGACCTTGCTTATCGGGCCTACAGGGGGCGGAAAGTCCACTCTGGCGCTGAACATGGCCCTGCACAACCTTAGGCTGGGAAAGAGGGTGGTCTACCTCGCCCTGGACGATAGCCGGGGAGAGCTTCTGGAGAGGGTGGCATCCCATCTGCTGAAGACGGACATAACCGAGGTGGACTGGGATCTCCCGACCTTCCAGAACAACATCTCCGAAGTCCTGGCCGGCTACCCTGGGGACTGGTATGGGGAAGAACTCAACCCGGACGACTTCACTCCGGAAGACGTTGCCGGCCATCTGAAGATGCTGCAGTACTCTTTCGCTCGGAAGGACCGCAAGAACGGGGTGCCTGAGGACCTGTGCGGGCATATCGATCTGGTAGTGATCGACTCCGGGGACCAGTTGAAGTCCGGGGCCAAGAACGACGACTGGAACTCCTTGAGCAAGATGTTCGACCGGGCCAACATCATCCCCAAGAGGTTCGGCTGCAACCTGACCATGACTGTGCAGGGGAATCAGGAAACGGTGGGTGCGGGACAGATCACCGTCCGCAACGTTGGAGGGGCCTATGGGAAAGCCAAGCCGGCAAAGTTGATCCTGGGGTTCGCCCAGACCATCCTGCAGAGGCACGACAGGATCTTCATAAACTGGGATGACGAACAGGTGCGAGCCCGGATCCGGGACATGCACTGCGTAAACCGCCAGCGGGACTTGAACACCCCATTCCAGCCGGGATGGCTGTGCATCATGAAGAACACCCGGGCCCGTTCGGTCAGCGGCCCTGCAAGTTGGGTGAAGCTGCCCCTGCTTGTGGACTATTCGACCTGCCGGGTGGTGGAGAACTACGCTCTTCCCGAAGAGTTGATCGTGGAGGACAAGAAGACGAAGCGGGAAGAGAACGAAGCGAATGCCGGAGGGGCAACCGTTCCTCCAGCCCAGAGAGCAGGGAAACGAGGGGCAAAATAGGCTTGACTCTACGTAGAGTCTATGGTAGGTTGCAAGAGAGGTGAGTGACATGCCAAAAGAAATCATCATCAGGGACTCCGAAGGAGATGGGGAGTGGTGGGAGATCACCATCCCTGCTTACAATAAGAAGTTCGTGGACGACTTGAAGCGGGAAGTCCCCCCTTCCTGTCGGAGATGGGATCCCCAGATGTTGGCCTGGGTGGTGGCCGATGCTTGGATGCCCCGGGTGGAAGAGCTTCTGGTCACCTGCTTTCCGGAAGCGGAGGTGTCCTGGTATGAATGACATCAACGAAACCGTCGCCGAGGTCCTGCGCTTCGACGAGGAGGCAACGCCAGGGCCGTGGACGTGGACCACACCGCCGAGTGAGGACTCCTACACGTGTGTATGGGATGACTACGGGGACCTGGTGGTGGAGGGGAACTGGGAGGGCGACACAGCCCTAATCGCCTACTATCGCACCGCCGCCCCGGCCCTGGCGCGGGAGGTGCAGAGGTTGCAGGGGGAGGTTCGTATCGATGCCGACGCCCTGGTGGAGATGATGGAGGAGTCGAGGCGAGTTGGCCAGGAGGCCATGCGGGAGAGGTGTGCACAGTGGCTGGAACAGCGTGGCGACCATGTGTGGGCGAAGGCCCTCCGTGCCCTGGAGGTGGAGTGATTTGGAGGAGAGGGTGCTACAAGCAATCGGAGGTAAGCCATGACCTATGGTCTGCGTGTTTCGGATGTGTTGAAGGCCTGCGCAATCGGGATAGCAACAGGCTGGGCCCTGGACCAGCGGGGCTGGGGGCCACCAGAGGGCATCCTGGTTCAGTGGGCAGTTATGATGGCCTATCTGTGGGCCATCTCGTGGGACAACAAAAGACAGTGAGAGGACAGATTACCTGTGGATACTGGGATTGCGCCATCGCTACCGCGTATGAGTCAGGGCACCGCGCCGGCCAGGAGGCCATGCGGGAGCGGTGTGCAGCGCGGGTGGACCGCGCGGCCAATGAGGCGTGTGAGTGTGACGGCACCCTCTGTGGCCCGGGTGATGTCGCGACCCACGATGCGGATTGCCCGGCGTTCGACCTGGATGCCCTGGCCGACGCCATCCGCGCCCTGGAGGTGTCCCATGACTGA
>RZZR01000227.1 GCA_009929795.1 Deltaproteobacteria bacterium
GGTGCTCGTCCATGCCGGGGCCGAGGAGGCCATCTTCACCTTCATGAACGTAACCGTGCAGTCCGGTGATCACGTTGTCGTCCATGCCCCCTACTACCAATCCCTGGGCGAGGTGGCCCGGAGCGTTGGGGCCGAAGTCTCAGCCTGGCGGGGCAATCCCGAACGGGCCTGGGAGTTGGACATGGGCGACCTGAAAGCCCTGCTTCGTCCGGACACCAAGGTGGTGGTTGTCAACTTCCCCCACAATCCGACCGGATTTCTGCCCTCGGCCAGCTTTGTGCAGGAACTTGCGGATCTGTCCGAGCGTCACGGATTCGTCATCCTCTCCGACGAGGTCTACCGGGGCCTGGAACTGGAGGTCACGGATCGCCTCCCAAGTCTGGCCGACCTGAACGACCGGGCCGCGGCTATCGGGGTCATGTCCAAGACCTACGGCCTAGCCGGCCTGCGCATCGGCTGGATCGCCACTCGGAACCGGACCCTCTTGGCCGACTTGGCCGCCTTCAAGGATTACACGACCATCTGTTCCAGCGCCCCGAGCGAGTTTTTGGCCACCCTGGCCCTGCGAAACGCGCAGTCCATTGTCGGCCGCAATCTGGATATCATCCGGCGGAATCTTGACCTCCTGGACGCCTTTTTCGCCCAACACGAAGACCTGTTCTCATGGTACCGGCCCAAGGCTGGGTCGGTGGCCTTTCCGGCTCTGCGCCGGGGGAGCGTGGCCGGGTTCTGTTCCGATCTGGTCGAAAAGGTGGGCATCCTGCTTTTGCCCGGGACCTTGTTCGAAAACGGCTCCAACGCCTTCCGCCTCGGCTTTGGGCGCGCCAACCTTCCCGAGGTATTGGATGCCTTTGATAACTATCTGGGCAAACGAGGGGAATGGCTGAGAAATGAAGGCGGGTCGACGTGACCCCCGGCCGCGTCCATTTCATCGGGGCCGGGCCGGGGGATCCGGAACTGATCACCCTCAAGGGCCGTCGGATCATCGAGGCGGCCGGGTTGGTCCTCTATGCCGGGTCCCTGGTGCCGGTCGCGGTCGTGGCCGGGGCCCGGGGCCGGGTGGTGGATAGCTCGGATCTGAATCTGGCCCAGACCCACGCCCTTGTCCGAGAATTCGTCCTGGCCGGTCAGGACGTGGCCCGGGTCCATACCGGTGATCCTTCCCTGTTCGGGGCCGTGCGCGAGCAGGCCCGGCTTCTGGAGGCCGAGGGCATTTCATGGGAGATCGTGCCCGGGGTCACGGCCGCCATGGCCGCCGCGGCCCGGGCCAAGGTCGTCTTCACCGTGCCCGAGAGGACCCAGACCCTCATCCTGACCCGGGCCGACGGCCGGACCCCGGTTCCGGAGCGGGAACGGCTGCGCCTTCTGGCCGGTCACGGGGCCTCGCTGGCCATTTACCTTTCGGCCCGTCTGGCCCCGGCCGTGCAGGCCGATCTCCTGGCCGGGGGCCTTTCGCCGGATACCATGGTCGTGGTCGGTCACCGGGTGGGCCATCCGGACGAGCGGGTTTTGACCGTGGCCCTGGCCGATCTGCCCGAAGCCGTGGCCCGGGAGGGGTTTTCACGCCAGACAGTTTTTCTGGTTCTGCCCGGGGAGGATGGACGGGATCATGTGTCCCGGCTTTACGATGTGGGTTTCGGGCATGGATTTCGTCAGGCTCGGCGCGAGCAGGGCCCAGCCGTTTACGCCTTCACCCGAATGGGTGCGGTATTGGCCCAGAGGGTGGCCCAGGAACTGGGCGGGATCCTTTTCCTGCCGTCACGATTGACCGGAGAGTGCGGTGGACGGGACTTCGAATCCGTTCAGACCCTGATGGCCGAGGTCTTTCACGGTCACCCGGCCCACGTGTTCGTGGGCGCGGCGGGCATTGCCATGCGGGCCGTGGCCCCGCACCTGGGCTCCAAGGCCACGGACCCGGCCGTGGTGGTCTGCGACCAGCGCGGGAAGCATGTGGTGAGCCTCCTTTCTGGCCATCTGGGCGGGGGGAACGACTTGGCCCGGAAAGTGGCCAAGATAACCAACGGCCGGGCCGTGATCACCACGGCCTCGGATGTGGAAGGGGTCCCGGCCCTGGACGTTCTGGCCCGGGATCTCGGGTTGTTCGTGGCCGACGGTGTAAAGATGCGCGCGGCCCAGGCCGTTCTGGCCGAGGGCGGACGATTGCGCGTCTTCGACCCCGAGGGCATTCTCCTGACAGCGGTCGAAGATTCGGGGAATCTGGAGGCCGTGGCCGGGGGCGACGACCCAGAGGTCCGCGTCCAGGTCCGCATCCCGTCATCAGAAGACCGGGCCCTGCTTCTGGTTCCCAAAGGGCTGGCCGTGGGCGTGGGCTGCCGGAGGGGTACCCCGGCCGGGGAGATCCAATCGGCCGTGCAGACGGTTTTGGATGAGGCCGGCCTCCATCCCAAGTCCGTGGTCTGTCTGGCCAGCGCGGATCTGAAGATGGACGAGGCTGGATTGCTCGCGGTGGCCACGGCCCTGGAGGCCGAGGTTCGATTTTTTTCCGCCTCGGAACTGGGGGCAATCGAGGCTCCCCATCCGTCGGCCATGGTGCACAAACACGTGGGGGTTCAGAGCGTATGCGAGGCAGCGGCGATACTGGCCGGGAAGGCAGGGCGGCTCATCGTGACCAAGAAGGTTTTCGGCCGGGTGACCGTGGCAGTGGCCGAATAACGGTCGTGGGCCTTGGCCCCGGAGCCAAGGAACAGATGACCCTGGCCGTGGCCGATGCCCTGAAAACGGTCGAAACCGTGGTCGGCTACCGGACCTACTTGGACCTCGTGCCCCCGGAAATGCTCGCGGGCAAGGCCGTGGTGGGCACGGGTATGACCCGGGAACTGGAACGGGCCCAGGCGGCCATTGATCGGGCCCTGGCCGGGGAGGCCGTGGCTGTGGTTTCCAGCGGTGACGCCGGGGTCTACGGCATGGCCGGACTTGTTCTGGACTGCGTGGAGGCCCGGGGCCTGAGCGAGACCGTGCCCGTGGAGGTCCTGCCAGGAGTGCCGGCTCTGGCAGCGGCCGCGGCCCTGCTGGGCGCGCCCCTCATGCACGACTTCGCCTGCGTGAGTCTGAGCGATCTGCTCACGCCCTGGGAGACCATCGAGACGCGGCTTTACGCCGCGGCCCAGGCCGATTTCGTCCTG
>RZZR01000228.1 GCA_009929795.1 Deltaproteobacteria bacterium
ACCCTGGAGAAGGCCCTTTTTTCATCGCCCTGGGCCTGCCGGGAGACTATTGCCCATCGAATCCAGCGCCTATCCAGACAGGGCAAGGACGAGACTCGGGCCGACATCCAGGTCTTGGAGGGGCTCGACAAGGCCCTGGCCGACATCACGCCGGAGCGGTTCGCCAAGTTCCAGGTTCTCCTCGATATGCTTCAGAAACCCGGGCCATTCCAGTTCAACGGTCGGGACTCGAGCGATCGCCTGGTCATTTTCACTGAGCGCATCGAAACCCTCAGATTTCTCCACGAACACCTGCCCCCGCTTTTGAAGCTCAAGGACAAGCAGGCCACCATGCTTCACGGCGGCCTGCCGGACACCGACCAGCAGGGCATCGTGGAGGATTTCGGCCGCCAGGAGTCACCACTGCGTTTGCTTTTGGCCTCGGACGTGGCTTCCGAGGGCATCAATCTCCATTATCTCTGCCACCGAATGATCCATTTCGACATTCCCTGGTCCCTGATGGTCTTCCAGCAGCGCAACGGCCGCATAGACCGCTACGGCCAGGAACGCGAACCCCACATCTCCTATCTGACGACCGAGAGCGTGAACCCGACCATCAAGGGGGACACGCGCATTCTGGAGCTCCTCATCGCCAAAGACCAGGAGGCCGTGCGCTCCATCGGCGATCCTTCGGCCTTCATGGGCGTCTATGATGAAACCGAAGAGGCGCGCTTGACGGCCCAGGCCATGGAGGAAGGGCTGAGCCCCGAGGCCTTCGAGGCCCGGCTGGCCGAAAATCTGCCCGACGAGTTCGATCCCCTGGCCATTTTGCTGGGTCTAGCCGACGAGCCTCTGCCCCAGGCCCAGGAGCCGCCCACTGCGAACATGCCCACATTGTTCCCTGACGATCATGATTTCTTTCTGGCCGGGTTGCGGGCCCTGCGCCAACAATCCGGCCTGGATGTCCATTTCGAGGTGCAGAGCGAGAGTCGAATCATCGAGTTCACTCCGCCACCCGATTTGGAAATCCGGTTGCGGACCCTGCCCCGGGAAGTCCGCTCCAGCCCCATGATTTTCACCGACAACCGGCGAGCCATCCAGGAGGACATCGCCAGGGCCCGGGCCGAGGAAACCGCCTGGCCGAGGCTCCATTTTCTCTGGGGCCAGCACCCCGTGCTCTCCTGGCTGGAGGACAAGCTCCTGGCCCGATTCAGTCGCCACGAGGCTCCGGTCCTGGCGCTGCCGGGGAAGCTGAAGCCCGGCGAACATGTCTTCATCGTTTCCGGCCTCATCCCCAACCGCAAGGGGCACCCGCTCATCCAGCACTGGTTCGGGATTCATCTGCTGGGAAATGGCTTTGAAGGTCATGTGGAATTCGAGGACATTGTCGATCGCTTCGGCCTGGGCTCCGGGGTCCTGGCCAATCCCGGCCGGGCCGTGGACGTGGCTCCCCTGGCCAAATTACTCCCCGATGTCGTTTTCAAGGCCCGGGAGATCATGACCAAGCAACGGGCCGCCTTCGAGACACGCATCCAGCCACAGCTGAAGGATCAACTGGCCAGGCTGGACGAATTGAGAAGACGCCATGACTGTCAGATCCAACTGTATTTTGAGGGCATGAAGCTCCCGGAGCATCGCATCAGGGATCGGCGGGAAAGCAAGTATCGGGAAGTGCAACAACTTTTCGAGGAATACAGAGACTGGATTCGGAACACCATGACCACCGAGGACAAGCCCTACATCAAGATCTGCGCTGTCTTGACGGGAGTCTGAGAACGGGCTTCTTGACCTTCTGACAGGCAAAGCGGTTCAGGCCTTCCACGATTGAGATTCGAGCGAGGAACCCATGTCCATTGATTTCACCGGCATCGGCAACGAGAACGATTTTTTCTCCCAGCACTACCTGACCGTCATTTTGGAATCCGATCTTCGGGACCTCTTTGCCGGCTGGAGGGCTCGGGAAGATTCCGAAGGCGTCAAGCAGCCCCATGATCGGCTCCTGGCCCTGGCCGGCCGGTACTTCACATTTCGGAGCGCCCTGGCCAAGGCCCCGGCCGAAGAGCATCGGGACCTCTGCCTGGAGTTCCAGGCCAGCCTTCTTTCAGCCCTGGAGTACGAGTTCCATCCCGGACATCGAGAGCTGGCCACGGAGGGGGGCGTATCCATTTTGGCCGAGGTCTGCCGTTCAAGCGGCGCCCCGGAGCTTTGGGTCGTGGAGGCCCTGGACCTGGTCGGCGAGGATCAGGACCCCCTGACCTTGACCCCGGACGCCACTCAATTCGACGAGGACATGGGCGAATCATTTCTGGCCACGCCCTACGAGGAGCTGCTCACCAAACAGATTTTTTCCCGGCCCGAGCCGCCCCGGTTCGTTCTTCTGCTCTCCGACACCCAGCTCGTTCTGGCCGACCGGGCCAAGTGGAGCCGCAAACGCATCCTGCGTTTCGACCTGCCCGAAATTTTTTCCCGTCGGGAGCGCAGCACCTTCCAGGTCATGGCAGCCATCCTCCACCGCTCGTCCCTCTGCCCGGACGACGGCGTCTCCCTGGTGGACACCCTGGACGAGAACTCCCACCGCCATTCCTTTGGCGTGTCCGAGGATCTGAAATTCGCCCTGCGCCAGAGCATCGAACTCCTGGGAAACGAGGCCGTGCGGTATCTGCGCGAAGAGGCCCGGGCCGGCGTCTTCAATCAGCCCGAGCTGGCCGAGCAGTTGTCCATGGAGTGCCTCCGCTACATGTACCGGATGCTTTTTCTCTTCTACATCGAGGCCCGGCCGGAGCTGGGCTACATCCCCTTGAACAGCGAGAGCTACCGCAGCGGCTACAGCCTGGAGTCGCTGCGGGATCTGGAAATGATGCCCTTGACCACCGAGGAATCCCGGAACGGCTTCTTCATCCACGAGTCGCTGGAACTTCTCTTCGCCATGCTCTGGGAAGGCTTTCCGCCCCGGAAATCCGGCCAGGCCGTGGCCATGGCCGTATCGAGGGTCATCACCTTCGACATTGCCGCCCTGAAGTCCCATCTCTTCGACCCCGGCCGTACCCCGCTCATGCGCAAGGTCCGTTTCCGCAACCATGTCTTGCAGAAGGTCATCGAGCT
>RZZR01000229.1 GCA_009929795.1 Deltaproteobacteria bacterium
AGCAGTTCGGGCTCCAGGCCCAGGCCGGTCAAAATCCGCATGGCCGTGTGCATGGATTCCAGGAGCACGGCATGGACCACGACGCGGCCTCCGGGCCGCAGGGCCTGGACCACGCCTTCCAGCAGGCCGGGAGTCCGAATCCCGCCGCCGACGAACACGGCATCCGGAACCGAAAGCTCTTTCAGCACACCCGAGGCCTCGGCCTGGACCACCTCCATCATCCAGGCCCCAAACCGGGCCCGGTTCTCGGCGATGATGGCCGCCCGGCCCGGGTCCCGCTCCACGGCCATCACCCGGCCCCGGGGCAGGATGGCCGAGGCCTCCAAGGAGACGGACCCGCACCCGGCCCCCAGATCCCAGACCGTGTCCTCGGGGCCGAGACGCAAACGGGCCAGACCTACGGCCCTCACCGGGGCCTTGGTCATGGGCCGGCCCCGGGAAACGATATCCTTATCGCGCAGGCCCGGCACCAGACGACAAGGTGGTTCCATGGTCCGCTCCAGGAGGATGAACCACGGCCCGGGCAGTTCGAGCCCCGTGGCCTGGGCCAGCTCCACGCATGCCCGGCCCTCGTTGGAAGCGTTCAGACGGGCAAAGACGTGCATCCGCCAGCCGGTGACGCCGCGTTCCAGCGCCCGAGCCGCCACTTGGGCCGGAGCGCTCATTTTGTCCGTGTACAGTCCTACCCATGGGTGATGGGTCATGGCCGCCCAGAGGGGCGACCAGTCGGACCGACCGTGCAGGGAGACTGTCGGAACCCCGGCCCAGGGCAGGCCCAGCCTGGCCGCGGCCTCCTGGAGGCAGGTCGGACCCGGACGGAACACGGCCTCGGGAAAGCGGTCCTTGAGCCTTGGGCCGATGCCGAAGAACAGGGGGTCGCCGTCGGCCAGGACCAGAACGTTCCGGCCGGCCTTCAGACGCTCACCCACGGCTGCGATCCAGGCGGCCAGCGGCGCGGCAATGGGCAGACGCTCGCCCTCGAACCATGAGGCCCGGTCGAGCAGTTCCCGGCCCCCGGCCAGGACCTGGGCCTCGCGGGCCTCGTCCGGCATCGGGATCTCGCCCCCACCGATGCCCACGCCCAGAACGGTCAGGCGACCTGTCATCGGTCCACGCCCACCTCGATTCCAATGGCCGGGTCGTAGAAATTGAGTCCGGTCTCGCCGATTTTCCGGGACCTGGCCCGGACGAATCCGAGGTGTTCCCCGCGGTCATGCTCCAGGGCCTCGGCATCCGAGGGGAACAGGGCCTTGCCGGAGGTCTCCAAGGCCCGCTCGAAATCGCGCCACAACCGCCAGCCGTCCGGGAGGGTGTCCACTCGCAAATCGCCCACTCCGCTGTTCCGGCCCCAATGTCGACGCCACCAATCCGCCGTCTGGAAGCACCAGCACTCGTCTTCCCAAAAGACCTTGCCGTTGGCCTGGGGACGGGCAAGGTGCTCGGGAACACTCTCCACCTCACGCATCAAGCCGGGCACGACCACGCCCACCTGGCCATTCTGACGGACAAAACGCAGGAGGTATTGGAGGTAGAGGATATCCGTGCCAAAATACTGATAGGCGTCGATGGAGATCACGGCGTCGAAGAAATCTGCCGCAAAGGGCAGGCTATGGGCCTCGGCCCGGAAAGGAAAAACCAATCCCTGGACCCCGGCCTCCTCTGCCCGCTTTTGGTTGTGATCCGGGGTGATCCAGAGGTCGGCCGCCCAGACCTGGACCCCGAATTCCCGGGCCAGAAAAATACTGGTCATGGCCTTGCCGCAACCCAGGTCCAGAACGCGCATACCGGATTTGATGTCCAGCTCCCGGGTCAACCACTCCACGAGCCACAGGGCGTTGGGCCCCATCTGGTTCTCCAGGACCCAGGCCGGGTCATAGGCGTTGGAGCGGGGAAACTCTGGCCGGTACAGAAGAGTTTGAATCTTGTCCTCGTTCATTTCAATACCTCCGAATTGGTCGATCGATGTTGGCGATGATTGACGTCCCGCCAGCAGGAGAAATTCAGCCCCTGAATTTCTCGAAATAGACCGGATCGACGTCGTAGGCCGTACGCTTGGTCACTCCGAGTTCAACCCGCTCGAACATTTTCACCAGCTTTTCGCCGTCCACCAGCTCGACCTGCGGCGCTCCATCCCGGCTGGCCTCCTGGATCGCGGCATTTGAAAAGGCTGACGTGGTCAGGATGATGCCTTTTTCCGCCCGGCCGATCATGGCGTTGCGGAAATCCCCGACCTGGGCCCGGGAAACCAGTCGACCCTCGGCGTAGCGCTTGCACTGGAAAAGAACCCTGAAGCTGACAAAGGGATTGATCTCCAGTATGCTGAAGCCATCCACGCCACCGTCGGCCGAACCGCCAGTGATCTCAACCTTCTCGAAACCCGATTCCCGCAGCAGCTCCCGGCAGACTTTCTCGAAACCGAGCGGGCTCAGGCAGCGCAAGACCTCGAGAATCGTCGGCTTTCCTTCCGACGTCGCATCTTCGGAAGGAACCGAAGTCTCCGTCACTTCGTCGCCTTGGTCGTGCTTGCGCCGCTCGGCATGGAAGGCCACCCATTTTTTGAAAATTTCCCGGGCCTGGGCCTCGGTGATCTGGGCCGTTCGTCCTGTATCCGTCAGAGTCCAAGTGCCTCGCTTGGACGAATCGAGGAGACCCTCCCAGACGAGATACTGTCGGGCCCAGGCCACTTGGTTGTGGAACTTGCTTTCGCCGGATTTGAGGGTCTCATCCAAAATTTCATCGGGCAGATTCAGATTCTTGGCAATCTTGGCCGAAACCTCGCGCGGCCGCCCTGAATCGCCCAAGTCCCGCAAGGCATCCAGAAGGGGCCCGAACCACTTGACGAACTCGGTTTGGCGTTTTTTCGACATTGTCATCTCTGATCCCAATGGTTTTCCATTTCGGGATTGTCCATCCCAAACTCAAGCATGATTCAATACAGTTGACGAAAAGACTACCCAACCCGTCCACTGTCCGCAATCACCGTCCCATCTTCGTCCAGCAACAGGTACCGGATCGCCATCCGCCGTCCGGCGAATTCCAAGGCCCTGGCCGCGGCCCGCTCGCAGACC
>RZZR01000230.1 GCA_009929795.1 Deltaproteobacteria bacterium
ATGGACTCGGCCACATATTTTGGCGGGACAAAGTCGGGCTCTATGCCCCGCTGGCGAAGTTCATCGGCCGTGGCCGGACCGATGGCCGCTATCTTGTTTACGGCAAAGGCCCGGGCATCCCGACCCGACGCTCTGACCCTGTCCCAGAAGTGCACGACCCCGTTGACCGAGGTGAAGACGACCCAATCGTATTCTGACAATTCCGTCACGGCCGTGTCGATCTCGGCATATTCCTTCAGGGGCCGGATATCGATGGTTGGGAACTCCAGGCAGCAGGCCCCCTGATCTCCCAGCAATCTGACCAGATCGCTGGCCTGGTGCCGGGCCCGGGTGACCACCACCCCCCGCCCCAAAAGCGGCTTCCGCTCGAAGGCGTTCAGCCGGTCGCGCAATTGAACCACCTGGCCGACCACCAGCAGAGACGGCGGGCGAACGCCCTCGGACACGGCCAGATCGGCGATGGTCCCCACGGTCCCCACCCAGGACTGATGGCGGCAGGTCGTACCCCATCGGACCAGGGCCGCCGGCATGTCCGGGTTCATTCCCGCCCCCATGAGCTGCTCGGTGATGAAGGGCAGATTCTTGACGCCCATGAAAAAGACCAGGGTGCTCGTCCCCCGGGCCAGAGCCTCCCAGTCGTGGGCGCTGTCGGGCTTAGTCGGATCCTCGTGCCCGGTGATGAAGGATACAGACGAGGCGAAACGGCGATGGGTCAGGGGAATGCCGGCATAGGCCGTGGCGGCCACGGCCGAGGTCACCCCGGGAACGACCTCGAACTCGGCCCCGGCCTCCAGGAGTTCTTCGGCCTCCTCGGCCCCCCGGCCAAAGACGTAAGGGTCGCCTCCCTTGAGCCGGGCCACGGTTTTCCCTTCCAGGGCCTTGGCCACGATGAGCTCGTTGATCTTGTCCTGGGGAACCGTGTGGTCCCCCCCCTTCTTGCCGACATAGATGAGTTCGGCGTCCTCCCGACACAGTCCGAGAAAGGCCGAGTTGGCCAGGTAGTCGTAGACCACCACGTCGGCCGAGGCCAAAATATCCCGAGCCTTGACCGTCAAGAGGCCCGGATCGCCTGGCCCGGCCCCAAGCAGATAGACTTTCGCCATGGTATCTTTTCCCCGCCGGTCCGTATCGAATCCTGCCGGCCGTATCATGTTTATCAGAACCTGTCGTTCCCTACTGGTCGCGGACCGAGAGGAGGCGGTCCCGCAGCCGTTCCAGGGTGGTCACCTGCACGGCAAAACCCTCGGCCTTGACCTTTTCCTTTTCGACCACCTCGGCCGGGGCCCGGCCGGTGAAATTCTCGTTGGCCAACTTGGCCCGGACCCGGTCCAGTTCAACGGTGAGCTTGGCCAATTCCTTGGCCAGACGTTCCAGCTCGGCATCGAAATCCACGGCTCCGGCCAGGGGAACGTGGACCTCGTGCCCCCGGACCACGGCCGAGGCCGAAGCCTTGGGGGCCTTCACTCCGGGGCCGACCTCGATCCGGCCCAGGCGGGCCAGTCCGGCCATGGCCAGGGCGTATTCATCCAGGAACGCGGCATCGTCGCCTTCGGCCCGGATAAGGACATCCAAGGCCTGGGAAGGATTGATGCCCAGCTCGGACCGGATGTTCCGCACGGCCGTGACCACGTCCTGAAAGAGCTCCATCAATTCCTGGGCCCTCGGGTCGTCGAACTCCGCTTGGCGAACCGGATACGGTTCCAGGGCCAAATCCGATCCCCTGTTCGGATCCCCGACATGACTCCAGATCTCCTGGGTGACAAACGGAACCGCCGGATGGAGGAGGATCAGGACATTCTGCAGAACGTGTTTCAGGCAGGACCGGGCCCGATTCTTGGCATCCTCGTCCTCGCCGTAGAGTTCGGGCTTGATGAGCTCAAGATACCAGTCGCAGAACTCGTGCCAGACGAACCGATACAAGCCCTGAGCGTACTCGTTGAACTGATAGTTGGCCAAGGCCTCGGCCGATGAATCCAAAACCTGGCCGAGACGGTGCAGGATCCAGCGATGGTGCAGGGGCCAGGAGGCGACATCCATGGGCCGATCCTCCCGCCCGTCCACATGACTCAGGGAAAAACGGGCCGCGTTCCAAATCTTGTTGATGAAATGACGGTACCCCGCGATCCGATCCTCGGACATCTTGATGTCCCGACCCATGGCCGCAAAAGCCGTCAAGGTGAACCGGAAGGCGTCCGTCCCAAACTTATCTATGGTCTCCAGTGGGTCGATGACGTTGCCCTTGGACTTGCTCATCTTCTGGCCGTGCTGGTCCCGGACCAGGGCGTGGATGTAAACGTGGCGAAACGGGACCTCGTCCATGAAATGCAGACCCATCATCATCATCCGGGCCACCCAGAAAAAGAGGATGTCGAACCCGGTCACCAGGACCGAAGTCGGGTAGAAAATCTTCAACTCGGGCGTCCTGTCCGGCCAGCCCAGGGTGCTGAAGGGCCACAAGGCCGAGGAAAACCAGGTGTCGAGAACATCTTCGTCCTGAACCAGTTTGGCCGAGGAGCAGTCCGGACACTTACTCGGATCTTCTCGGGCGACGATCAAGCGGCCGCACTCCTGGCAGGTCCAGGCCGGGATGCGGTGTCCCCACCAGATCTGCCGGGAAATGCACCAGTCGCGGATATTGTCCAGCCACTCGAAATAGGTCTTTTCCCAATGATTGGGCAGGATGGCCGTCCGGCCGTCGCTCACGGCATCCCGGGCGGCCTTGGCCAGGGGGCCGGCTCGGACGAACCATTGGGGCGAGACATAGGGCTCGATCCTGGTACGGCACCGGTAGCAATGTCCGACATTGTGCCGCAGCGGCGAAGACTTCCTCAAAAGCTTCTGTTCCTCCAGGGCCGCCAGCACACGCTTGCGGCACTCGAAACGCTCCAGCCCGGCAAAGGCCTCACCCGCCGCGGACGTCATCCGGCCATCGCCGTCAATGACCTGGAGAACCTCCAGACTGTGCTTTCGGCCCAGTTCGAAATCGTTCATGTCGTGGGCCGGAGTGACCTTGAGACAACCGGTCCCGAATTCCACATCCACATACTCGTCGGCAATGA
>RZZR01000231.1 GCA_009929795.1 Deltaproteobacteria bacterium
CAGGGCTGAGATCGCCTGCGAAACCGAAACCAAAACCGCGCCAAAGGCATAGAAAAGGAGCCGCCGATGTCCTATCCAACCCAGGTGCCTTCCGGGCAGAATGTCCCGGTGGAGAACGCCTATACTTACGATTACAGGTACGATCCCCGGTATGTGTACCAGCAGCAAACCAATCCCCCCTATGAAGCTCAGCCCACCCATGTCCGCTCCTGGTTCGATTTCAGCAACCCCGGCTACGCCAAGGGCTTTGTCGTCGGCGCGGCCGTGGCTCTCGTTTTGGCCAACCCCACGGTCCAGAAGGCCATCGTCTCCGGGGCGGTGAGACTGTGGACCGGTGTCCAGAGCGGAGTGGAAGAGGTCAAGGAACGTATCCAGGACTACAAGGCGGAAATGAGCGCAAAAGAATAACCAACCCCCAGCGGTCCGGGCATGGCCTCGAATGGCCGGCCCGGACCGGCAATCAATTCCGATCCGGCGTGCAGGAGTACCCTCAGATGAGATCGAACAACAAGTCCTCGATCGAAAAAAAAAATGCCGACCTGTCCGAAGCGGCCAGGGACAGACATCTGGCCAAGCTGGGCATGTCCGTCAGCATGGGCGTATTGATCTTTACCGGATTCCACCGCACCAGGGAAACAAGGCCGTGGCATGTCCTGGCCGGGGCGTCCCTGGTCGGATTCAGCATCTGGCACCACATGCTCTATAAGCCCCGGTCAGGTGCCTCCTCATGACCCGGGGACCACGGGAGGAAAGGCTGCGCGTCGTCCACCGAACCCCCACCAGAGTTCGGCTGCATGGCGGAATGCTCATGGACCCCGCCCTGGATGTGGATTACGTCTGCGCCTACCTTGAGAACATGCCGGGCGTGCATTCGGCCCGGATGAACGTGCGGGCCGGAAGCGTGGCCATTCGCCACGATGGCGTGACCAATACCGACAGCGCCCTTGTCCTGGCCCTCTCCATCCTGCCCAAGGAGGCCTTTCGATCCGATCCCGGACAGACGCATCCGCCGGACCTGATCGGTGTTGCGGCCCAAGCCGGAGTGGCCGCGGCAACACCGTTTCTACCCAGGCCTGTGCAGGCGGCCTTGAGCTGGTTTCTGGCCGCTCCGACCCTGGCCAAAGGAGCCGAAACCATTCTGACCCGTGGGCTGAAGATCGAGGTCCTGGACGCATCGGTCAAGCTGCTGTCCCTGCTCCGGGGCGATTACTTCACGACCAACGTCGTAGGGGCCCTGCTCGCCTTGAGCGAATATGTGGAACATTCGGCCGAGCGTCGGTCCAACGACCTCTTGAAAAATCTCATGAGGCCCCAGGTGGAGACGGTCAAGGTCGACCGAGGAGGCATCGAGTCCACTCTACCCTTTGACGAGGTCCGCCTCGGCGATGTCGTGATCTGCGGTACGGGCGACCTCGTTCCCGTCGACGGGGTGGTCCTCTCGGGAAAGGCGACCCTGAACACCAGCTCCATCACCGGGGAGTCGGCCCCGGTTGCCTGCGAGGAAGGGGCCGGGGTCGTATCCGGATCCATCGTCGAGGAAGGGAAGCTGTACATCGAAGCCACCCAGGTCGGCTCGGAGACGTCCATGGCCAGGATATCCAGCATGCTCGAGAAATCCCTGCGCTCCAAGTCACCGTCCCAGAAACGCAGTGAAGAACTGGCCGACAGGCTGGTCCCCCTGACCTTTGGCGCCGGAGCGGGCCTCTACGCCTTGACCGGTGACATGAGGCGGGCGGCTTCGGTACTGACCGTGGACTATTCCTGCGCCGTCAAACTCTCCTACCCAGTGGCCGTGCGCTCGGCAATGTACTCGGCCGCCAAGGAGGGCGTGCTCATCAAGGGCGCTCAAAGCCTGGACGCCCTCTCCCGGGTCGACACCTTCGTCTTCGACAAGACCGGAACCCTCACGCGGGGATCTCTTCGGGTGACCGACCTGGTCGCCTTGCCCGGGTATGTCGAGACCGATCTCCTGTCCTGGGCGGCCGGAGCCGAACAGCATTACGGGCATCCCGTGGCCCGGGCTGTGACGGCCAAGGCCAGGGAAGTCGGCCTGAAACTCCCGGACATGTCCAACGTGGACTTCATCGTGGCCCATGGCGTTTCGGCCTACGTCGACGGTATCCGCGTCCTGGTCGGCAGTCGGCACTTCATCCACGACGACGAGGGGATCGACTGCAGACCGGCCGACAACCTCTCCTCCGAGCTTCTCGACCAGGGAAAATCGCTGCTCTTCGTCGCCCGGGGTTCGGAGCTGGTCGGCCTCATCGGTATGCGCGACGATCTTCGCCCCGAAGCAGGCGAGAGCCTCCGCCTCCTCAGACAATTCGGCGTGTCCCGGCTGGTGGTCCTTTCCGGCGACCACGTCCGGACGGCCCAGGCCGTTTGCGCTCATATTCCGGAATTGGACGAAGTCCACGCCGAGCTCAAGCCCGAGGACAAGGCGGCCGTTGTTGAACGCCTGAAATCCGAGGGCCGACGGATCGCCTTTGTGGGCGACGGTGTCAACGACGCTCCGGCCATGCTGGCCGCCGATGTCGGGGTCTGTATGCCCAAGGGGGCCGACCTGGCCAGGGAGTCGGCCCAGGTCGTTCTCATGGGGGAAGACATCCGTGCGCTTCCCCTGGCCCTGTCCATAGCCAAACGGACGGACACCACATTGCGGCGCTGCGTCCTGTCCGCCATCGGGATAAATTCCGGAATCATGGCCCTGGCGGCAGCCGGATACATCCCGGCCGTCCTGTCGGCTGCGGCGCACAATTCTACGACCGTAGGCATCCTCGCCTACTCCGGCCTGAGAGGCGTCAACGGCCCGAGCCTCCAGACCCTTCAATCCAGGAGCCTGTCATGCTGACAACCGTCGACAAGAGTCCCTGCGAAATCCCCATGCTCATCGCAGCCGTCGAGGACGCTCTCCTCTCCGACCGCCTCCAGCGCCTCGGCGTGGGTATCGGGGACGAGATCAAGCGGCTCGAGGAAGATGCCATGATCAGCCCTGTCCGGGTCCGCGGCCCCAAGGGAGAAGTTCTCCTGGCCGCGGGAATGGCCTCGAAGATCATC
>RZZR01000232.1 GCA_009929795.1 Deltaproteobacteria bacterium
CGGGCGTTGACGGCCAAGGACTGATTTTTCCCCGTGCCTTTGGCCTGGGCGTTGGATGCCCGAGCAACATCCTCATTATAGACCGAAAAAGCGGGTGGTATTGGCCCCGCACGAGATCCAGACCTCGGCCGGAGGACGTTTCTGGATGTTGGCAACGGCCAGGGCCGTGAACGCGGCCAGGGCCGGTTCGTTGGTCTTGCCCTGGTAGGGTTCGGGGGCCAGGTACGGGCAATCGGTTTCCAGGTGGAGTCGGCCTGGCGGAATAACGGCCACGGCCGAGGCCAGGAGTTCGTTCTTTTGGTAGGTGACCGGGCCTGGTATGGAGATGTCCCAGCCGTGACCCAGGATGGTTCGGGCCAGGTCTGGCCCCTGACCGAAGCAATGCCAGAGAAGCGGCCGCCCGGGAAAACCCATGTCCATTAGAATGGCCAAGGTTTCATCCTCGGCCTCCCTGGAGTGGATGACCACGGGCATATCAAGCTCCCGGGCCAGGGCCAGCTGATCCCGGAACCTTTTTTTTTGCGCGGGTCTCGGGCTGTAGTCGTAGTGGAAGTCGAGGCCGATTTCCCCCAGGGCCCTGAGTCGGAAGTCGGACCTGAATGACAGGGCCATGCGGTCCAGATCCGTTTCGGCCATGGACTCTGCGTCATGGGGGTGGATGCCCATCAGAAAAAAGACTTCGTCCCGGCCATCGAAGAAGGATCGACCATTCTCATAGGCCCCAGGTCCAAGGAAAACCTGGCCGATTCGGGCTACTCCGGCGGTGCGCGCCCGGGTCAGAACGGAGTCCAGATCTTCGACCAGGGGGCCCATGTCCAGATGGGCATGACTGTCGGCTCCGCCCAGGGGCAGACCCAGGGAGGCCGGATCCGGTCTCTGGGCCTTTTTCTTGCTCACGCCGGCCGCTCGTCCCGGTATTCGGAAAGGGGCACGGCTTCTTCGATGAGCATGATCGGGATGTCGTCCTCGACCCGATAGACAAGGGCGCAATTTTTACAGATGAGCCCGTCCTCGGACGGGGTCGGTTCGAGGTCGCCCTTGCATTTGGGGCAGGCTAGTATCTCCAGTAGTTCCTTGTGCAGGGCCATGAGTCCTCCATGGTTTGGGAATGGGTCTGATGGGCGTGGCCTACCCGCTTTCACGGTCGACCTCAAGTAAGCCGGGGTCCTTTTTCGATCTTGAGTTTTATGGACAAAGAGTCGAGACTAAAGTCATGGCAACGACACGAAAAAACGGCTCGGTTCTTCTTCTTGACGTGGGCAACACGAACACCAAGATCGCTCTGGGGCGGCCAGACGGGCCGGGGGACGAGTACGTCCTGCCGACCAATGCCCTGGAGACCCCGGACGGGTTCGGTCTGAAAACCCTGGACGTCTGTCGGCACGCCGGAGTGGATTCGGCCGACATTCAGGCATGGACCGTCTGTTCGGTGGTCCCGCCTCTGGACGGAATGGTCCGTCGGGCCTGCGCCCGGTTCTTCGGCAGCCCCTGCCTGTTCGTGGGAAAAGACATATCGGTCCCCCTGGAGAACCGCTACGAACGCCCCGGCGAGGTCGGGGCCGACCGTCTGGTGACGGCCTACGCGGCAAGGGTCCTGTTTGACGAGCCCGATCTCGTGGCTGTGGATTTCGGCACGGCCACGACCTTCGACTGCGTGTCCGGCCGGGCCTATGTGGGCGGGCTTATCTGTCCGGGGCTTTTGTCGTCCTTGCGGGCCTTGGCCACCGGCACGGCCAAGCTGCCGCGCATCGACCTGACCGAAGGGAGCAAAGCCCTAACCATCGGGCAGAACACGGTCACCAGCCTGAGCCAGGGCATGGTCCACGGGTTTGCGGCCATGGTGGAAGGACTCAAGGGCCGGCTGGGCCGGGCCATGGGGAGGGACACCATCCTGCTGGTGGCCACGGGCGGATTTTCGTCCATTGTCGCCGCAGTTTGCCCGGCCATTGACCATCTTGTCGGCAATCTTTTACTGCAAGGCCTGAACGGCCTATATTTTGACGTTCACAACATCATTCAAGGAGAAGAGCATGAGTCTGATCAGCGCAGTATGGGCCAGGGAGATTCTTGATTCTAGAGGGAACCCGACCATAGAAGTCGAGGTCGAGCTCGATTCCGGAGCCAAGGGCCGGGCCGCAGTTCCTTCCGGCGCCTCCACGGGCAGCAGGGAGGCCCTAGAACTTCGGGACGGCGATGCGAAGCGCTACGGCGGCAAGGGGGTCACCCAGGCGGTCAACAACGTCATCGGCGACATCGCGGCCGAGGTCATGGGCCTCAATGCCCTGCGCCAGACCGAGGTCGACACGGTTCTCCTGGAACTGGACGGTACGGCCAACAAATCCAAGCTGGGGGCCAATGCCATGCTCGGGGTGTCCATGGCCTGCGCCAGGGCCGCCTCGGTCCACGTGGGCCTGCCCTTGTATCAGTACATCGGAGGTGTGAACGCCAAGGTTCTGCCCGTGCCGCTTATGAACATCATGAACGGCGGTATGCACGCCCCCAACAATCTGGACATCCAGGAGTTCATGATCGTGCCCGTGGGGGCCGAGAGTTTTTCTCAGGCCCTGCGGATGGGGGCCGAGACCTTTCACGTTCTGAAGAAGATCCTGGCCAAGGACGGCCATTCCACGGCCGTCGGCGACGAGGGCGGGTTCGCTCCGAACCTCAAGAGCCACAAGGAGGCCTTTTCCTACATCGTCAAAGCCATTGAGGAGGCTGGATATCGTCCGGGTCTGGATATCGCCCTGGCCATTGACGCCGCTGCTTCGGAATTCTTCCGCGAGGGCCGATACGTGTTTAGCGGCGAGAAGCGCGATTTCGACGCGGCAGGTCTCATCGCTTACTATCAGGAACTCGTGCAGGCCTACCCGCTGGTGTCCATTGAGGACGGTCTGGCTGAGAGCGATTGGGAGGGCTGGCAGAACATGACCGTGGCCATGCCGGACAT
>RZZR01000233.1 GCA_009929795.1 Deltaproteobacteria bacterium
CACGAGCGCCGACCATATCCGCCATGATGCCGAGCATCATTGTCTCCTGCTCAGCAGATTGATTGAGGATTCCGAGGCCTCAGACAAGACAGGTGCCCTCGATTTCCTGCGTGTCGACGATTCGGTCAGGGTCAAACGACTGCGTAAAGCCATACACATGGCTATCATCGTCCTTGAAGAGAGCCGAAAGTCCTTCAAATCGAAAAATCTGGAAGCTCTCAGAAAACAATTGATCGACGTTCTGGCCGACAACACTTGAACTGGAGCCGTCTATGCGACTGAAAATCTGGGAAACGCGGGACCATCAATGCTCGATTCTCGGGACCTGTTTGAGTCTTGGCGAACTGCGCAGAATTGCCCGAAAATTCAAGGTGACAATGCCCTCCGACGCCACCGATTTCCAGATCCACGCCACATTTGTATCGATGTGCAGGATGAACTGCCCGGCATCGCGCGATATCACCAAGCTTCTCGACCGAAAGTACTCGAAATCATTGCGCACCTTCGGAATGAACAAATCCGACACGGAACTCCGGAGCCTTTGGAGAGAGGCTCTGCGATCGGGCAACATCCCCGGACCCTACTGGGCCATCGCTTCCCACCCCAAAGCCTCCGAGGAATTTCAGGCCGAGGTCTTTGGCGAGGTGCACATGCTCTCCCATCTGGTTGGATCTTCCAACCGGGCCGATGTTCGCAGACTGGCGGCCCTTGAAGAGCGGACTTCTCAACTCCAGGAACGCTGGAATCGCGTCAAGGCCGCCCACCGTCACAGCTTCAGGCTTTTGGTCGAGGAGAACAGAAAGGCCAAGGCCCAAGTAGCCTCCCTGACGGCGGACCTCGAGAGCTACCGGCGGAAATTCGACCTGCGAACAATTGAGGCCTTGCGCAATGAAAACGAGGAACTGAAGGACTCGCTGACCGAGCTTTCCTCCCAGTTGGACCACATGCGAGTGAACGAGGCCCGCATGGCCAGAAGGACCAATAGTCTGGTCGTCCGCAATGACAACCTGGAACTGGAACTGGCCGATAAAGATGCCGAGGTCGAGTTTCTCGAAAAAGAAATCCACCGCTTGCTTTCGGCCCTGGCAAATTCTGGCCCGTGTATCCAAAAATGTGAAAAGGCCGGAACCGAGGCCTGCCCCGGCCCGAACCTCTGTGGCAAGCGAATCCTGTACGTCGGAGGGAGGGCCAATCTCGTTCGCCACTACCGGGCCCTGGTGGAGCGGTACGGCGGCAAGTTCGAGCATCACGACGGAGGTCTCGAGGAATCTCAGGCCACTCTGCCCGTCATCCTGGGAGGCGTGGACGCGGTCGTTTGCCCCGTGGACTGCGTCAGCCACGGTGCCTGCCTGAAGGTCAAGGAGGCCTGCAGGCACAAGGTGAAGCCGTTGAAGCTCGCCCGAAGCTCAGGGCTTTCCAGCCTGGCCAGGATACTCGGGGAACTGGCTGCCAACGAAGAGTTGTTGGACAACTCTCGGCTCGAGGAATGCTGACAAGAAATAATCCGTTTCGGCTGCCTTTTCGGGCCGGAGCAAGCAGAAAGATGGACTGTCCATGAGAACCAAACCGACCATTGTCATCAAACATGAAATACCTGGCCGCCTCCGACTCAAGGTCAAGGCCCTGAAAGGCTCCGCAAGAGATGCCGTCCAGCTGGACGAACTGAAGAATCTCGAGGGCCTTCTCTGGTTGCGGGTCAATCCGGTCTGCGCGAGCCTTGTTCTGGCCTTTGATCCTGAAACCCTCGCACCCCTAACCCTTCTGGACCGGGTCAGGCAGACCTTTCATCCGGCCCAGGTCCCGAAATCCGCTGATCCGGACATGGCCTCGAACTGTGCCTGCCCAAAGGACAACGGACGTCCTGTGCGCAAGGCCCTGATCCGCTTCGTTTCCATATCCGCCGTCTTCGGGGCGGCCGTGATCCGCGAATCCATCTTCAAGGCCAGCGTCGCCCAGACCATCGCCAGCCCCCTTGGGTTGGCCGGGGTGTTCTTCAGCCTGCCATTGATCGTCAGCGGGGTGCGAAAACTCAAGGAAAAGAGGCTCGGCCTGGAAGGCTTTCTGGCCGCCGGCACGGTCACGGCCATCGCTGCCGGCGAGGCCATGACCGCCTTTGAAATCCTGTGGATCAACTCCGGAGCCGAACTGCTCTCGGCCTGGATTGCCGAGAGATCACGAAAGAGCATCGCCGAGATACTTGAAATCACCTCCCACCACACCTTCGTGCTCGTGGACGGAGTCGAGGTCGAAAAAGCCGTCGAGGACGTCCGGATCGGCGACATCGTCGTCCTCCATGGCGGGGAGAAGATCTCCGTGGACGGAATCGTCGTCCACGGAGAAGCCGAGATCAACGAGGCTCCCCTTACCGGCCGCGAAGAAGTGATCTGCCGGGGCCGGGGCGAACGGGTCTTTGCCGGAACCTTCGTCCACAGGGGGGTCATCCGGGTCGAGGCCGCCCGGGTGGGAGATAACACCTACCTCGCCCGGGTCATGCGCAAAGTTCAGGATTCCCTGGAGAACCGGGCCCCCATCGAGGGGGTCGCCGACACTCTGGCCCGGAATCTGGTCAAGGTCGGGCTTGCGACCACGGCCGCGACCTTCGTGGTCACCGGCAGCGCCTGGAGGGCCTTCACCGTCCTCTTGGTCATGGCCTGCCCCTGTGCCACGGTGCTCTCGGCCTCCACGGCCATCAGCGCGGCCATCTCGGCCGCGGCCAAAAAGCATGTCCTCATCAAAGGTGGCCGCTACCTCGAAGAGGCCGGAAAGTGCGACACGGTCTGCTTCGACAAGACCGGCACCCTGACCAATGGGCATCCTGAACTGGTTCATGTCCTTCCCACCCGGGGCATTGACGAACAAGAACTCCTGCGACTCGCGGTTTCGGCCGAGGCCCACAACCACCATCC
>RZZR01000234.1 GCA_009929795.1 Deltaproteobacteria bacterium
GCCCGATGCGGGAGTTCAGCGGTGATACCGATGCCTTTGCGGCCAAGTTCAACAGTGCTTCCGGGGCCGTGGTCTGGAATGCCTTTCTCGGCGGCACCGGCACTGATTCTGGTTTAGGGATTACAACGAGTGGCGTTGGTACCGTTTATGTGACCGGGTATAGCGGTTCCTCTTGGGGTAGCCCTGTACGGGGATACACGGCGGATGGTTACGACTGTTTCGTGGCTAAAGTTGTCAAGCGGAACTGTCTGCCTGGGGTGCTGATGTTCTTGCTGGACGATTAACTCTTTTTTTCAGCCGTTCGCCGGACATCGCATCGGGGGCGGGGAAACCTTGCCGTGACCGTGTCTTTGATTTTTTTGCCCACGAGAAAGACCGTGTCCCAGCCCAGGTCACGGTCCGAGTTGTCCAGGCACTCCAACCGGAACATGACCTGTTGGCTTTCTTGCTTTTTTTCGATACACGTCATTGAAATTCCGGATCGGTCCACATACCCCTCGTTCCCATCAATCAATCTTTAGCCCCACCTGACAGGAGACATCGTCATGAAAAGATCATGGCCCCGCCACCCGTTCAAGAGGCTTCATCTTACGGCCGTCTTCCGCATGCGCTTCCTTGCGGTTTCGTTCCTTCTTCTGGCCTTTCCCGGGCTGGCCTGGTCGGCGAGTCCGCCTGCCGACCTGACACGGAGCGATGGAGCGTACGGCGCGATGCACATTCTGTTCATCCCCAACCAGGGGCAGATGGATAAGCAGGTCGCCTTCTCCATCCAGGGCAGGGATAAGTCGATTTATTTCACCTCCCAGGGGGTGACCTTTGCTCTCGCGATTCCGGACCAGGATGGTGCAGGCCGGAAGCGGCCCTTTTTGCGCGATATCGATCCTATCGCGCCCAGGGAAAATGATCGCTCGAAACGCTGGGTGGTCAAGCTGGACTTTGTCGACGCCCGCGGTGATGTCCTGCCCGAGTCGCTGGAGGCTGCGGATACCGTGATCTCCTATTTCAGGGGCAAACCCGAGGAGTGGAACACCGGTATTCAGGCCAGTTCGAAAATCATCTACCGCGACCTCTGGCCGGGCATCGACCTGGTCTATTACGGCACGGTAAACCGTCTGAAGTATGACTTTATCGTCCACCCCGGGGCCGATCCGGGGCAGATCAGGCTGGCCTATCGCGGTGTCGACGGTCTGGAGCTGACCGAGGAGGGCCGCCTGCTGGTCTCCACGCCGGCCGGGGCCTTTCACGACGATATCCCGGTGGCCTGGCAGGATCTGGAGGAGGGACGGCAGGATATTTCCGTGGCCTATGCCATGGAGCAGGCTCCCCATGTCCAGGTGGCCTCCCTGAGTTCGGTGGTGAACGATGCTGGCCAGGCCCTTGGTATTGGCGCAGCATCCCGGACCCATGGCTACGGCTTTACGGTCGGTGACTATGACCGCTCCAAACCCCTGGTGCTGGACCCGGAAATGATCATCTACAGCGGCTTCATCGGCGGATCAGCTAATGAAGCAGGTGTGGGAATTGCCGTGGACTCCACCGGGCGGGCCTATGTCACCGGCCGTACAAATTCTGGTTCAGGCTCGTTCCCCGTTACAATTGGGCCTTCCACGGATTACAGCCTCAACACCGACGCCTTTGTGGCCCGGGTCAGGGCCAATGGAACGGGTCTGGAATACTGCGGCTATATCGGTGGGTCAAAGATCGACATCGGCTTGGGTATCGCCGTTGACGGAGGAAACAACGCCTATGTCACCGGCAGTACCCAATCAAACGATTTCCCTACTGCCGGGAACTGGCCGTATACGACCTACGGCGGCGGCGAGTGGGACGCCTTCATCGCCAAGGTCAAGGCGGACGGAACAAGTTTGATCTACTCCGGCTACATCGGGGGAGGATCCAGAGATTTCGGAAGGGCGGTGGCCGTGAATGCTTTCCGCCAGGCCTATGTCACCGGCATCACCTATTCCTCCGACTTTCCGACAAATAATGGGCCGAATTTAGTCCATGGCGGCGATGCGGACGCGTTCGTGCTCAAGATCAACCACGAAGGGTCCGGCCTGACCTACAGCGGTTTCATCGGCGGATCTGGCGAAGATTGGGGGTATGGCATCGCCCACGATGTTGATCGAGCCTATGTTGTCGGCCGTACGCGGTCCACACACACGACCTTTCCGGTCGTAGCCGGGCCGGGGTTGACCTACAAGGGAAATATGGACGCCTTTGTGGCCAGAGTGGCACCCAACGGTCAAAGTCTGGAATACTGCGGCTATATCGGTGGATCGGAATCGGATTGGGGGGCGGCCATCGCCGTGGACCGCGCCACCGGGGCGGCCTATGTCACGGGCGGCACGCAGTCCAGCGAGAATCAGGGCTTTCCGGTCAAGGTGGGGCCGGATTTGACCCATAACGGCATCACGGATGCCTTTGTGGCCAAGATCAATGCCGATGCGAGCCTGGCCTATGCCGGCTATATCGGGGGGGCGTTGGGCGACGAGGGCAAAGGCATTGCCGTGGATGGATCCGGACACGCCTATATCACGGGCACCACCGGTTCCACCGAGGCCTCCTTTCCGGTTCTTAACGGGCCGTATCTTCATCACAGCGGCGGTAACGTGGACGCCTTTGTGACCAAGGTCCGATCCGACGGCCGGGGACTGATCTACAGCGGGTATATCGGGGGCAGCAGTTTGGATGAAGGCGCTGCCATCGCCGTGGACAGCGAGGGCAGCGCCTATGTTACCGGTGAGACCTTTTCCGATGAATGGAGTTTCCCGGTCGAGACGGGTCCGTATCTCTTGGCCAATGCAGGGTTCACTGTTGACAATCAAAGTGATGCCTTTGTGACCAAGATCACTCCCTTCGGCCGCACGGTCACATCCCAGCCC
>RZZR01000235.1 GCA_009929795.1 Deltaproteobacteria bacterium
GGCATCACGAATATCCTGGACGTCATTCCCTTTCCGCGGACCTTGCGCCACCTCGAATTTTGAAATCGGCCCCCCCCCATAAGCGAGGAATCCGCCATGCCATCGACCATACCTATGTCCCTGATGTCCGACCATGACGTCTACCTGTTCCGTGAAGGGCGGCACTACCGTCTGTATGACAAGTTCGGGGCCCATCCCATGGCCGTGGACGGCCAGGGCGGGACTTTTTTCGCCGTGTGGGCCCCCAATGCGAGCTTCGTGTCCGTGAGCGGCGATTTCAATTCTTGGGAACGGGGGGCGAATCCGCTGGCAATCCGCGCGGACGAATCGGGCATCTGGGAGGGATTCGTGCCCGGGGCCATGCCCGGGCAGACCTACAAATTCCACGTTAGCGCCCGGGACATGTGGTACACCGTGGACAAGGCCGACCCTTTCGCCTTTGCCGCCGAGGAACCGCCCCGTTCGGCCTCCCGAATCTGGAAGTCGGAATATTCCTGGTCCGACGGGGACTGGATGGCCGAGCGGTGGAAGAAGAATGCCCTGGACGCACCCTGTTCCATCTACGAGATCCATCTGGGATCCTGGCGCCGTTCCCCGGACGACCCGGACAAGGTTCTGGACTACAAAACCCTGGCTCGGGAGCTGGCCTCCCATGCTCTGGAAAATGGGTTCACCCATGTTGAGCTCATGCCCGTGAACGAGCATCCCTTTTACGGATCCTGGGGCTACCAAGCCACGAGCTACTTCGCGCCCACGTCCCGGTACGGCACCCCGGACGATTTTCGGTTCTTCGTCGATTACCTCCATCGGCAGGGTATCGGGGTCATCCTAGACTGGGTGCCCTCGCATTTTGCCGCCGACGAGCATGGCCTGGCCTATTTCGACGGCTCCCATCTCTACGAGCACAAGGATGCCCGCAAGGGTTTCCATCCGGACTGGAAGAGCTATCTCTTCAACTACGGCCGTAACGAGGTCCGTGAGTTTCTCCTTTCCAGCGCCCTCTACTGGTTGGACCAATTCCATATCGACGGCCTGCGGGTGGACGCCGTGGCCTCCATGCTCTACCTGGACTATTCCCGCAAGGATGGTGAATGGATTCCCAACGAGCACGGGGGAAACGAGAATCTGGAGGCCATCGAATTTTTGCGGGAACTCAACCGGGCGGTCTATGCCGAATATCCCGACGTGCAGACCATGGCCGAGGAATCGACTTCCTGGCCGATGGTCTCCCGGCCCATCTATCTCGGAGGCCTGGGATTCGGCATGAAGTGGAATATGGGGTGGATGAACGACACTCTGGACTATTTCGCCAAGGATCCCGTCCATCGCAAGTACCATCACAACAGCCTGACCTTCAGCATCATGTATGCTTGGTCCGAGAACTTCATTTTGCCCCTGTCTCACGACGAGGTGGTTCACGGCAAATGTTCCCTGGCCGGACGCATGCCCGGGGACGACTGGCAGAAGCTGGCCAACCTGCGCCTGCTTCTAGGCTACATGCATGGCCAGCCGGGCAAGAAGCTTCTGTTCATGGGCGGAGAATTTGGCCAGTGGCGGGAGTGGAACCACGATCGGAGCCTGGACTGGCATTTGCTGGCCGAACCGGCCCATGCCGGGATCCTGACCTGGGTCAGGGATTTGAACCGCTTCCGGCTCGAACACCCGGCCATGTATAAGCGGGATTTCTCACCGGCCGGATTCGAGTGGATCGACTGCCATGACTCGGACCAGAGTGTGTTGGGGTTCATTCGCCGGGACGATGCCGGGGGAGAGGTCGTAGTGGTCTGCAACTTCACGCCCGTGCCCCGGGAAGGCTACCGGGTGGGCGTGGACCGGCCCGGCTTGTGGCGGGAGGCTCTTAACAGCGATGCGTCCGTGTATGGTGGAAGCGGCATGGGCAACATGGGACGAGTTTCGGCCAAAAACGAGCGGGAAGATGGTCGGGAATTCTGTCTGGAACTTGTGCTTCCGCCATTGGGAGTGTTGTTTCTGGTTCCGGAAGACTGAAGAACCCCGGCTCCCGGAATCGGGGGCCGGGGTTCTGATCCGGTCCGTCCGGACGACATCCGGGCCTTCAGAGGGTCTTGAAGGCGGGTTAGGCAAAGATGTCCGAGGGAACGTAGGGGTGGGTGCCCTCAATGACCTTGATGCCGGCCTTGGCCGTTATTTTCTTGATGATCTCCGCTTTGTACGGGCATTGCTCGGCAATGCAAGGAGCGATGTGGATGACGGTCGGTTTTTCGTTCATGGGCGCATTCCAGAGCTTGACCTGCATCAGGCGGGTGACGATGGCCGGAGCCGGGCATCCTCCGCATCCCACCATACCTACGATTTCCGCCTCGACTCCATCGTATATTTCAAACACCCCGGTGCGGCGGTTAAAGGCCACCAGGCATCGCGAACAGCCGATACAGACATCATCCATGGTATTCTTGCAACCGATGATCAAAATTTTTTCCATTCTTCAATCTCCTCGCCGTGATAGTGTTGTAAAACGATACAAAACCCGTTTGACATAGACCCGAATCGAACCACCGGCAAGAGAAGGCGAACTTTGATCAAGAGGGTACTCGGACGACCGAAATTTGGGTATTTTCCTTGCCGATCAGGAGAAATCAGTTGTCGGCCAGTGATAATGGACGTAGGGATTGAAGAAAACGTGACGGTGGAGGTGGCCATGCCGGTTCATCTGAATTTCAAGAATTAGACCTTCACTCCCGGATCGATCTTCGGAAGTCCTCGCGATTTTCATCAATCTTCGGCGCGGAGACCCCTTCCTTCAGGTGGGGGAGGAAGCGCCGCCTCCTATTTCCTCTTGACATTTGTACAAAACTATTGCATATATGATTTATGAAACGCACCGTCCGTCTCAAACTCCACCCCAC
>RZZR01000236.1 GCA_009929795.1 Deltaproteobacteria bacterium
TTTGCCGATTAATTGCCGATTTGGAGTTTTTTGAGAGCGAAGTACTGGAGGCGGGATCTCAGCGTTTTGACTTCCCGGTATTTGGCGATGGCTTCAAAGTCGATGGAGATCACCTTGGACAGTTCGGCCATGAAGACCTCCATGAGCTGGGCATGGGGCATGACGATAGCTTCGATGCCGAAGAGGATATTTTTCTTGCCGTTGACGCCGCCGGTCCGGGCGGCCCACCTGGCCGCGAGACCGGACTTGCGGACTTTCAGGGGGAGCCGGTAGACCTTCTTCCGCTGGTCCGGGTTCATGTTCTCGGGGATAACGATATCCTTGCGTTTGAAGTCTTTACAGAACTTGCCTTCGAACGTTCTGACATTCTTGATGCCGTTGTCCATGAGGTTTTCAACGAATTTGGTCGCGATGATGTCGCCGGCCGGGTCGAAATCAACGATCGAGAACACGATGAATTCGCGGGACAGATCGACCTGGCGGGTGCGGAGTTCATCGACGAAATACTCGATGCTCAAATACGAGGTCTGGCCACCTGTGGCCAGGGTGGTGATGTCGAAATCCCTGGTCACTTCTTGCAAAAGGCCTGTATATGATGTTTTCTCGGCTATCAGGATGATATGCGGGTGTTGCCTGGCGTGCCAGCGGTTGCCCTGGTCGTCGTCATCGAAACCGAAGTCTTTGTATTTGAAAAGGCCGGCTTTGACCATCACCATGAACATATCCGAGATGATGAGGTAGGCGTTGCCCTTTTTGTTGGCGCCGACGCGGTCCATGGTGTCTTTGATGTAATACCAGAAGGACCGGAGATTGCCGATATCGAAGGGTTTTTGGCCGAGCATCAGCTTGCCATACGTCTCCCAGATCACGTTTTTGATGAACAAGGACTTGTTCAGGCTTTTAGGTCCCTTGCCGAACTTTTCGAGCAGTTCGGCGTTCGACATGCTCAGGATGTTCTTGTCATACTGCTTGATGCCCAGCTTCTTCAGGATCTGACTCTTCTCGAGGCGCGAGAGATTGAGCGCGTAGGTGCGCAAGAACTGGGACGTTTTTCGGGTGGTCATGCCGGGGTGGAGAGGTCGGCGATTGCTTTCTTGACCTGTTCGAGAAGCTGTTTATCGGTCATTGCGTTGGGATCGGTGCCCTTTGACTCGAGCCATTTCTTGAAGTGATATCGAGACTGAAGCTTGGCGAATTCGTCAAACAGGGCATCCGGCGGCTTGGTGGTGTTCTCGCTGATCCATTGATCGATGGCCCATTTCGGGAACCGCAGGAGGTTTCCGAGTTTGGCGTATGGAATCTCGTTGTTGGAAACCTTTTTGTACAGAGTGCCTTCGGTGAGATCCAGATATTTGGCCAATTCCTTGATGGTCATGACTTCAGCGGACATGGCGGAAAGCTCCTCTCAAACAGGGTGTAACCAGCAGGGATACCGAGAGCGCGGACCAGGCTCTTGCTGATGGAGCCGGCCCCGACGTTCTAGCGGGCCTTCTTGGCATTGGCATGTTTTCGATTCTATCATGAAGGGGAGCCCAATTCTGGCGGTGGCCATTTTGCGCGGACTCGGTCTGCCTGTGAGCGCCCATTGCAAAGGAGGTTTGGGAATGGGTCAGAAAAAACGTGTGCCGGGGACGGTCGATCGGGTAGAGGGGGATGTGGCGGTCGTGGTTATCCGGGATCCGGATGACCCGGACAGCAACCGGGAAGTCTACGTCAGCAAGAAGAAGTTGAAGAAGGTCAATTTGAAAGAGGGTGACAAGGTAACGGTTACCATCGACAAAAAAGAATGACCTGGCTGCGTGCCAGGCCGGCGCCAAGCAGCGGCAAACGACCTGGGGATGGTTGACCGGCGGTGCCAGGTGCAGAATGGATCTTGAGCAACGTGGATCGGGGAATGGTCATCGTGACATGATGACCGATTTTCTTGTCCGGTCTTTTCGTGAGCGAACCGCCCAACATTGCCCGGGCCGGCTTGCCGAAGGCGATCCGGCCCGACCAGGGACTCGGCAAACCTCGGTTTCTTTCTTGGTCTTGGCTCCCGGGTCGCCGGCCGTTTTTAGGCCGGCGACCACGGACCAGGTGGTTCCCCCTTCCCCGGTGGAGCCACCCATCGGTAACCCCCTTCAGCCGTCCGGCGCGGAGACCGGCAAGGCGGGGACCCAAAAAAGGGCCCTATCTTTTTTGGGGGGGTAGCCTTGCCGGTCGAGCACCGGGCGGCATATCACGAGAACCGATGGGTGGTGGAACCGGGGAAGGGGTGCCTGGCCCCCCCTCTTCCCTGGAGGTGAATCCCGGAGGTCTTTCGTTCCCCTCGCCGGAGGCGCGGCAACGGATCACCGTAGAGCTTTGCCGGAAGTTCCGGATTGCCGTGTGGTTGATAGTCATGATGGCTTCTTCCCTTTTGCTTTGTGGCGATCGGAGGAATGGGTATTCGATAAAGCGACGGGGGGACACTTGGAACCTCTCTTCAGATCAGGCTTTAACAGTAAAAGCCAGTTTGGTTTGTTGTGATTCAAAGCACGGCTTAGCTTACGAAACCGTCGTTTGGTGAAGGAACCATCTGAGCCATGAAAAGGCACGACAGAAAAGGCCGTAGACATGGCGTGCCGGCGGCGGCATAATGTCATCTGGTGGGTTTCTCGAGAAACGAAGCAAAGAGAAAGAGAGGGAAACGTGAAGAAACTCGATCTGAACAAAAGCGCCGGCATCCTGAACGTCCTGACAGCCACCCGAGTGATGCCCAAGATCGTCGGGGGCAAACCCGCCAAAGCCGGAAAGTGGCCCTGGATGACTGCCTTGACCTATCATGGCTGTTCGGCCGCCGAATGTCAGTTTTGCGGCGGTGCTCTGATTGCGCCCCGTTGGGT
>RZZR01000237.1 GCA_009929795.1 Deltaproteobacteria bacterium
CTGTCCACCCACGACGACCACCGCATGGCCATGAGCCTTTCCCTGCTGGAATTCGGCGGATTCAGACCCGAGCTGGACAATCCCGGCTGCGTGGCCAAATCCTTCCCGGAATTCTGGGATCGATGGGCCGGAGTCCGCCCATGACCCAGGCCCAAAGGACCGTGACTCTCATCGGGGCACAAGGCCGCATGGGCCGCATGCTCGGCTACGGTCTGGCCTCGGCCGGGGCCACGGTCCATTTCCTCGACCGGCCTCTGACCCAAGACAAGCTTCAGGCCGCCTTGCCTGGCTCGGACATCGTTATTCTGTCCGTCCCCATCGATGCCGTGAACGAGGTCCTTGAGAATATCGCGCCCCATCTCGGACCCGACACCATCCTGGCCGATATCTGCTCGGTCAAAACCGAACCTGTTCGGGCCATGCTCCAGGCACATGCTGGACCAGTGGTCGGTACACACCCCCTGTTCGGGCCCTCGCCAGAACCCGGAACTCCTCTGCGGGTGGCCATCGTCCCGGCCAGGAACGACGAGGCCGCCACGGCCATGGCCGGACTCTTCCGGGCCATGGGGCACGAGTCCTTCATCACCTCTGCCGAGGAACACGACCGGGCCATGGCCTATGTTCAGGGCCTGAACTTCGCCACCACTCTTGCCTATCTGGCCTCGGCACCCCAGGACATGGACATCGCCAAATTTCTCACCCCGTCCTTTGAGCGTCGCCTGGAGGCGGCCCGAACCATGTGCACCAGCGACGCTGGTATGTTCGCCTCCATGTGCGAGGCCAATCCAGCCATGGGTGAGATCCTCAGAAATTTCCGTTCGTTCTTGAACATCGCCGCCGGCGGCGACCTCGATCTCCTCTCGAAGCGGGCCGGATGGTGGTGGCAAAGAAATAATGACGACGGGGAACCCGAATAGACAGGCCGATGTACATCGGCCGAATGCTTACCAGGCCGGGTTCCCCCAGGGAATCCGGCTTTTTTTCAACCAAGGAGAACTTACATGATCACGCTGAAACAATACGGTCGCTGGTACATGGCCGACACTCAGACCCCCATCAGCCTTTTTCTGGGCATCGTCGGCCAGGGCGAGGGCATCCTTCTCGAAAGCTCCGAGGTCGACGGACGACTGGGCCGCTACAGTCTTCTGGCCTGGGACTTCCGCCTTGTCCTGTCCTGTGAGCGGGGGACGCTCCGGGTCCTCCCCAGGGATGCGGCCCTCGACCCCCTGCTTGAATTCGACGGCGCCCCGTTCATGGACGGGCTCCGTCAGGCCATGGCCGCTCTGACCATCGTGCCCGAGAGCGGATTCGCCGAGCTGCCGCCCATGACCCGGTCCCTGTGCGGTTACCTCGGCTATGGACTGTGCAGCCATTTCGAGCCCTGCCTGGCCCAGGCCGTTGACCCGGCCCAGGCCGAGACGACCCTGGTCCTGCCCGGCCAAGCCATCGTCTTCGACCATCTCTTCCACCGCTGCGCCTACCTGAGCCTCGACCCGGACTCGACCCCGAAAATGACCCCGACCCAGTCGGGAAGCCGCTGCCACGTGGGCCCCATCTCCTCATCCCCGGACAAGGGCACCTACACGAAGGCCGTGGTCAGGGCCCGGGAGGCCATCTGCCAGGGTGAGGCCATCCAGGTCGTCCTCTCAACCCGGTTCAGCGCTGACTTCTCCGGCGACCCCTTCGAGCTCTACCGTCGTCTGCGCATGATCAATCCCTCACCCTACACCTTTTTCATGTCCCTGCCCGGCATCCAGCTTCTGGGCTCTTCCCCGGAACTCCTGGTCCGCTGCCGGGACGGACGCCTCCAGCTCCGGCCCATCGCCGGGACCCGTCCCCGGGGCCAGGACGAGGTCCAGGACGGGCACTTGGCCCAGGAGCTTCTGGCCGATCCCAAGGAGCGGGCCGAACATGTCATGCTCGTCGATCTCGGCCGCAACGACCTCGGTCGCCTGGCCAGGCCGGGAACCGTGTCCGTGGACAAATTCATGGTCGTCGAGCGCTTCTCCCACGTCATGCACCTGACATCCTACCTCTCGGCCGAAATCATGAAAGACAGGGACCATCTGGACATCCTGGCCGCCGTCTTCCCGGCCGGAACCGTCAGCGGAGCCCCCAAGATCAGGGCCATGGAGATCATCGCCGAACTGGAGAACATGGATCGCGGCCCCTACGCCGGGGCCATCGGCTGGCTGGGCCTGGACAAGGACGCCGTGCAGATGGACACCGGCATCACCATCCGGAGCATGTGGATCCGGGACGGCCGTCTCCACTGGCAGGCCGGGGCCGGCATCGTCATGGATTCGGACCCGGAAAAGGAATGGCAGGAATGCAACAACAAGGCCCGCGCCGTGGCGCAGGCCATCACCAGCAGGGAGGCCGGAGATGATTTTACTTATTGACAATTTCGATTCCTTCACCTTCAACTTGGCCCAGATTCTTCTGGGCGACGGCGAGGACCTTCGGGTCCTGCGCAACGACCGGCCGGAGATCCTGGATCTGGCCAAGCGTCCGGACCTGTCCGGGGTCATCGTTTCACCCGGTCCGGGACGGCCCGAAAACGCCGGGCTCTGCCTGCGGTTCCTGGATCTGCTGCCGGCCGCGGTCCCGGTCCTGGGCGTCTGTCTCGGTCATCAGGCCCTGGGCCTCTGGGCCGGGGCCGAGGTCCGCCGGGCCGAACACATCATGCACGGCAAGGATTCGGCCGTGGCTCACGAGGGAACCGGGATCTTCGCCGGCATCCCCAACCCGACACGGGTGGCCAGGTATCATTCCCTGCTGGTTTGTCCCGGCCCGGACACTCCCTTTCGGATCACGGCCCGCACCGACCGGGACGAGGTCATGGCCCTTGAGTTTTCGGAT
>RZZR01000238.1 GCA_009929795.1 Deltaproteobacteria bacterium
TTTGCATCCCGCATGCGTTTCCTGGTCGAAACCAATACATTCAATCCGTAATAATGTCAATTTATTTCAATGAGTTGATTGATTTTCAGGGGCGACCAAGTAGCTTTAACCATTGGGATCCCGACGATCCAGCCCAGAAAAACAACTCCTCGGCCTTCAATTTCCGCATGGACACCCAGTCGCCCGGCAAGGCCTCCATCCATGGCTACGGACTGGCCATCGACCTGAACCCGTTCTACAATCCGGCCAGGGTCGCCGACGGCAAGATCGAGCCCCTGGGGGCGGAAACGTTTCTGGACCGTTCCGTCCAGCACAAGGGCATGGTCCGGGAAAACGACGATGTGTTTCAGTTCATGACCAGGCACGGCTGGGCCTGGGGCGGTTTCTTCAAGTCGGGCTTCGACCCCATGCATTTCGAGAAGATCGTGACTCGGCAATACATCATCGATTCCCTGCACTATGCCCCCAACGACTGGGGTATCGAGTCGTCATTATGACCTTTGAAAAACTCAACAGGAAGAGGACCCCAGTCATGAAACAGGCTGTTTCCTTTTCCGGCCGCGACGGCCTCCGGCTGGCCGGAGAACTCTATCGGCCGGAGCCCCTGGCTCGACAAACAGGTTGACCTCTCCATCCAATGGTTCGACAGGCATCTGAAGAACAGATACAAGGAGGCCGCCGGGTCGCCGTGAAATCGCGACATCGACCCTGACCATCCATTTTCAAATTCAACAGGAACTCTCATCCATGCTCGTCATTCTTGTCAGCTTCGCCTTTGCCTTCGGGCTGGCCCTGACCCGCATCGGGCTTCCGCCCATGGTCGGGTTTCTGGTGGCCGGATTCGCCTACAACCTGGCCGGACTGGCCCCGCCCCCCGGCCTGGACATGATCGCCGATCTCGGCATCACCCTGCTCCTCTTCTCCATCGGCCTCAAACTGGACGTCAAAGGCCTGCTTAAGGCCGAAATCTGGGCCAGCGCTACGGCCCAGATGCTTTTGACCACCGGGGCCATGGCCGGAGCTCTGCTCCTGGCCCAATCATGGATGAATTCACCCCTCCTGGGCCTGTCCTGGCAGGCCGTCCTTGTCCTGGCCTTTGCCCTGTCCTTTTCCAGCACGGTCTTTGCCGTCAAGGTCCTCGAGGACAAGGGCGACATGACCGCCCTCTACGGCCGGATCGCCATCGGCATTCTGATCATGCAGGACCTGTTCGCGGTCCTCTATCTGAGCATATCCTCGGGCAAGATTCCCAGCCTCTGGGCTCTGCTTGTCCTGGTCTTGCCGCTCGTCAGGCCGCTTCTCTTCCGGCTTCTGGACATGGCCGGCCGGGGTGAACTGTTCATCCTCTGCGGGCTGTTCATTGCCCTGGGCGTCGGGGCCGAAGGTTTCTCCCTGGTCGGACTGAAGCCCGACCTCGGGGCCCTGGTGGTCGGTGTGCTCGTGGCCGGGCACCCGCGCGCCTCGGAACTGTCCAAGGCCCTGTTCGGCTTCAAGGAGCTCATGCTGGTCGGCTTCTTTCTGTCCATCGGCATGACCGGCCTGCCCACCTGGGAAATGCTGGGCGCTGCGGCCATTCTCTGCCTTCTGCTGCCAGTCAAGACCGGCATCTACCACTTCATCGTCAGCCAGTTCGGCCTGCGGGCCCGGACCAGCCTGTTTTCGGCCCTGGCCCTGACCAACTATTCCGAATTCGGGCTCATCGTCGGCGCCATCGCCGCCAGCCAAGGCCTCATCTCGCCGAACTGGGTCCTGGTCATGGCCATGACCGTGAGCGTCAGCTTTGCCGTGTCCTCGCCCTTAAGCTCACACTCCGAAACAGTCTACCGAGGGATGTTCGGCTGGCTGCGTCGGTTCGAGCGTGAAAGCTGCCATCCCCACGATGCGCCCATCGACCTGGGATCGGTCCGGGCCGTGGTCCTGGGCATGGGCCGCATCGGTACCGGGGCCTACGACGAACTGAACGACACCTTCGGCCGGGACGTCTGCGGAGTGGAAAAGGTCCCGGAGCGGGTCGACTTCAATCGGGGCCAGGGCCGCAACGTCATCCTGGGCGACGCCACGGACACGGAGTTCTGGTTGAAACTCCAAAAGGACAAGAAGCTTGAACTGGTCGTCCTGGCCATGCCCAACCACCAGGGCAACGTCTTCGCCGCCCAGCAGCTGCGCAACCTGGGATTCACCTGTCATGTGGCCGCCATTGCCCGTTTCCCCGAGGAGGTGGAGGAACTGTCCGCAATCGGGGTCTGCGCCGCCCACAACATGTATGAAGAGGCCGGGGCCGGACTGGTCCGCAGGGCCACCGAAAGCTATTGCCTGCTGAAGGATGCCCCCGATTGATGTTCCCAATTTCCCTCTGACGCGCTCCGGATTGGACCGAGGCGAAAGACACGCCGCCCAAAATTTTTTAGGACCGATTGCAAGCCTTCGGAACTCTGAGTATTTTTTTTCAACGCCTCTCTTGTCTTCCTTTTTTCCACGGCGCTATACTGGCTGATGCCGCCCGGGCAGGTTTCCTGTCGGATCGGCCCGTACACGAATACCCCAACCCAGAGCGCCCCGAACGTGGAAACGACACTTGTCCGGGAGGACGCCGTCGTCGGCGAAAACTCCCTGTCCTGCCTGGAAAAATATCTCTTGCGGAAATCGTGGACCGTGGAGGACCGATGCGACCAGGCCTCAGGCCTGGTTCTGACCGTGTCCCGCTCTCCCGAAGGTCGCGAACTGACCTATCCCCACCCGGCCTATGAATATCCCGACCAGAACCGGGGCCAGATTCTGGCCGAAACCCTTGACCGGCTGGCCGACATCGAGGGCAGGCCCCAGACCGAAATCCGGCTGGACATGCGCTCGGCCAT